>NZ_CALPCU010000008.1:0-87655 GCF_943193085.1 Vermiculatibacterium agrestimuris
GTGGGCGGCGCTGCCGCCGTAGGTATCCACGATAATCTTCCGGCCGGTGAGGCCGGTGTCCCCCACAGGGCCGCCCACCACGAACCGTCCGGTGGGATTGACATAGAACTTTGTGTCGGCAGTGATATAGGCTGCGGGGATGACGGGCTTGATGATGGTCTCCACCACCGCCTCCCGCAGATCTTTCAGATGAACGTCCGGGTCATGCTGGGTAGAAACCACAATGGCGGGACAGCGCAGGACTTTCCCCGCCTCGTCATACTCCACCGTCACCTGACTCTTGCCGTCGGGACGGAGCCAGGGAAGCTCCCCGGCCTTTCGAACCGCCGCAAGCCGGCGGCAGAGCTGGTGCGCCATGGAGATGGGCGCGGGCATCAGCTCGGGCGTCTCGCCGCAGGCGTAGCCAAACATCATGCCCTGATCTCCGGCCCCCATCAGGTCAGCCTCATCCTCTCCGCCGTTCTGCCGCTCAAAGGACTTGTTGACTCCCATGGCAATATCGGGGGACTGCTCGTCAATGGAGGTCATCACCGCGCAGGAGCGGTAATCAAAGCCGTAGTCCGGATTGGTGTAACCGATCCCCTCGATGGTGCGCCGGGCAATGGCGGGAATATCGGTGTAGTGGGAGGTGGTGATCTCCCCCATTACTGTAACCATGCCGGTGGTGGTAAAGGTCTCACAGGCCACATGGGCCGTAGGGTCATGGGCAAGGATGTCGTCCAGCACCGCGTCGGAGATCTGGTCGCAGACCTTATCCGGGTGCCCCTCCGTTACCGATTCAGATGTAAAAAGCCGCTTTGCCATGCTATTCTTCCCTTTCTTTTGTTTTTTACAAACAAAAGCGCCCTGTCGAAACCGACAGAGCACAGGCTGACCCGTCCTCATCTTTCGATTCCTCGCCGGATTTGGCACCTTGCGCTGCCGCAGGTTGCCGGGCTTCATCGGGCCGTTCCCTCCACCACTCTTGATAAGGCGCTATTGAATTGTGTCACTATTATATCCATATGGCTTTTTCTTGTCAAGCCTTGGCGCCATGAAAAAACGGAAAAGAGCCGGCCTATACAAAATGTTCATACTTTCTGCCTTTACTTTTTCTGCCAAAGCGGGTACAATCTTTTTTATCCGGTATCACACGAGGAGGGTCATGCCTTGCGCGCCATTGAGAATCGTATCTACCGTTTCTGCCGGGAGCACCCCCGCTTCGGTATCCCCAATCTGATGAATGTCATTGTCGTTGGAACGGCCATCGTTTACCTGCTGGATATGTTCAGCGGCTATATGGCCTCCAACCTGATCGGCTTCAGCTCCTACGCCATCTTTCACGGCCAGATCTGGCGGCTGCTCACCTTTGTCTTTGAGCCTCTCAGCGCCCGTCCCCTCAACTTCGTTCTCTCCCTCTACTTCTACTGGTGGATCGGCTCCTCTTTGGAGCGGGAATGGGGCACCCCATATTTCAATTGCTTCTATCTCATGGGCGTCGTGCTCAATATCATCTTCGGTCTGGTGGCCGGATATGCCAGCGCCACCTACCTGAACCTGTCTATGTTCTTTGCCTTTGCCGTTCTGTACCCGGACATGCAGGTGCTGCTGTTCTTTATTATTCCCATCAAGATCAAGTGGCTGGCCTGGGTGGACGCGGCCCTCTTCGGCGGCTCCATTCTTCTGAATCTGCTCCATCTGAACATTGTGGGTGCGCTCCTGCCAGTGGTGGCCATTCTCAACTTCTTCCTCTTCTTCTGGGGAACTATCAGCGACGCGGCCAACTACCGCAAGCAGCGCTTCCAGCACCAGCACGCCAAACAGACTGTGGATTTTAAGAAGGCCGCCAAGACCGCCTACCAGCAAAAGGGCTACATTCACAAATGTGCCGTCTGCGGCAAAACGGACACCGAGTTTCCCGACATGGAATTCCGCTACTGCTCCAAGTGCAGCGGCTATTACTGCTACTGCATGGAGCACATCAACAACCACGAGCATATTCAATAAAAGAAAAAGCGGCGTTTCGGAAAGAAACGCCGCTTTTTTATTCCTTCTCTGCCGGGGCCGGCATGCTCTTTTGGTAGGATACGCCCACTACACTCAGAATAATGATGACAATGCCAAGCAGCTGAAGGGCTGTAAAGGAATCCTTCATAATGAAGATGCCGGCCAGCACAGAGATCACGGTGACAAAATTATTGAAAATACAGATCTTACCTACGCTCAGTTCACTCACAGCGGAATTGATCAGCAGGAAGCCGACCACCGAGGAGAGCACCGACAGGTAGAATACCGCGATAAGGAAGCCCGGGGAGGACAAGGCGGCGGCAAACACGGACAGATCCCGGCGGTTTTCCGCCACCGCGATGATGACATAGACCACGCTGCCCAGGGCAAACATCACATAGGTGCGCTCAAAGGCGGAAAATTGCTGGGAAATGCTCCGGCTGATGGTGTTGAAAAGCGCCGCGCACAGCACGGCTCCCATCAGGATCAGTGTCCCCGGCAGAGAGATATTCCCCAGTCCGCCCACCGTCGTCATCATTACGCCCGCAATGGAGGCCACCGCGCAGATCACCTGCCGGAGGGTACAGCTCTCCTTCAAAAACAGGCGGCCGAACACCAGCCCCACCACCGGCACCAGGCCGATCATCACCCCCGCAAAGGAGGACGAGGTCAGGGCGATACCGTAGGTCTCGCAAATGAAATACAGTACCGGCTGGACGAAACCCAGCAGCAGAAGCGGGCCCAAAGGCTTTCCCCGCAGATGAAAATTCACTTTCCCTGACAGCGCCAGCAGGTTCAGCGTCAAAAAGGACACCGCGAAGCGAACGGCCAGCATCACAAGAGGGCTCGCCGATCCCATGGCCAGCTTGGAGAACAAAAAGCTAAAACCCCATATGCTGTATCCCGTCAGAGCCATCAACGTGGCCCGGGTGGATGCCTTCATGTCAGTCCCCCTTCTCTATTTATCAAATGACCGCCTACATACTTTATCAAAAGCCTCTGCCCTTTTCAAGTCCCTTTTCTCCCGGCAGGAGACAAAAAAGGAGATGGAACAGGTCATTTCCTGTTCCATCTCTTTTTTCGCTCAAAGGTGGTGGTTTAGCCGAAGTAACGCTTCAGCAGGCCCTCAAAAGCCTTGCCGTGGCGGGCCTCGTCCCGGGCCATCTCGTGGACGGTGTCGTGGATGGCGTCCAGGCCCAGCTCCTTGGCCTTCTTGGCAATGGCCATCTTGCCCTCGGTGGCGCCGCACTCAGCGTCCACCCGCATCTCCAGGTTCTTCTTGGTGGAGTCGGTCACCACCTCGCCCAGCAGCTCGGCAAACTTGGCGGCGTGCTCGGCCTCCTCATAGGCGGCCTTTTCCCAGTACAGGCCAATCTCGGGATAGCCCTCGCGGTGGGCCACACGGGCCATGGCCAGATACATACCGACCTCGCTGCACTCGCCCTGGAAGTTCTCCCGCAGGCCCTGGATGATATCCTCGGGAGCACCCTTGGCTACGCCGACCACATGCTCAGCGGCCCAAGTCCGCTCACCGGCCTGCTTCACGAACTTCTCTCTGGGCGCCTTGCACAGAGGGCAGATCTCGGGAGCCTCGGGCCCCTCATAAACATAGCCGCAAACAGAACAAACCCATTTCATATCAACAATACCTCCTAAAATTTTTATACCTCAGCTTCATTAAACAGTAATTATTCCTGTTTATGTCCTAAGAATACCATATATTGCCTCCCTGTGTCAAGAGGGATTTCTTGTTTTTCTGAAAACTTTTCCAGGTCTTTCTCTTATTCCACGGTGACCGATTTGGCCAAGTTTCTGGGCTTGTCAATGTCACACCCCCGCTGGAGCGCCACATAATAGGCGAAGAGCTGAAGAGGAAGCACGTCCAGACTGGGCAGGAGCATGGGGTGAGTGTCCGGCACCACAATGGTGTGATCCACCGTTTTGGCCATGGCCTCTTCCCTGCTCTCCACAGTCAGTCCCAGCACATCGGCGCCCCGGCTTTTTACCTCCACCACGTTGCTCATGAGCTTCTCAAAGAGGGGGCTGTAGCTGGCCAGGGCCACCACCAGAGTGCCCGGCTCGATCAGAGAGATGGTGCCGTGCTTCAGCTCTCCGGCGGCATAGGCCTCGGAGTGGATGTAGGAGATCTCCTTCAGCTTCAGGGAGCCCTCCATGCCCACAGCGTAATCCAGATTGCGGCCGATGAAAAAGATGGAGGGGTGGTTAAAATAGAGGGATGCCATGTATTGGATCCGCTCCCGCTGTTCCAGCACCGCCTCCAGCTTGGTGGGCAGCAGCAGAAGCTCCGAGACCAGCTCATCATACTCCGTCTTTGTGATGGTGCCCAGCAGATCGGCAAAATAGAGGCCGATGAGATAGGTCACCGCCAGCTGGGTAGAGTATGCCTTTGTCGTGGCCACGGCGATCTCCGGCCCTGCCCAGGTGTAGATCACATCATCGGATTCCCGGGCGATGGTAGAGCCTACCACATTGACGATGGACAGCACCCTGGCCCCCAGCCTTCTCGCCTCCCGCATGGCGGCCAGGGTGTCGATGGTCTCGCCGGACTGGCTGATGACCAGAACCAGCGTGTTTTCCGTGACGATGGGGTCACAGTAGCGGAACTCGGAGGCCAGTGTCACCTCCACCGGCTTGCGCAGCAGCTTTTCCAGGTTGTATTTCGCCGCCATGCCCACATGATAGGAGGAGCCGCAGGCGATAACATAGAGCTTATCCATCCGGCGCAGGTATTCGGCGTCAAAGCTCAGATCGTCCAACACCACTTTGCCTTCTTTAAGCCGGGGGAACACGGTCTTGCGGAAGGCCTCGGGCTGCTCCATGATCTCCTTGGCCATAAAGTGCTCATACCCGCCTTTTTCAGCGGCGGAGATCTCCCAGTCTACATGGCACAGCTCCTTCTCCACAGGCTGAAGATAGCCGTCGTAGACCTGGATGCCGTCGGTGGTGAGCACCGCCACCTCCCCGTCGTCCAGATAGCTCACCTCACGGGTGTACTTGATGACGGCGGTCACATCGCTGGCCAAGAGGTTAAAGCCCTCTCCATGACCCAGGATCAGGGGGCTGTCCTTGCGCACCGCCACCAGCTTGTCCGGGCAGTCGGCGCAGATGATGCCGAAAGCATAGGCCCCATCGATGCGGTGGAGCACCTTCATCACCGCGTCCAGCAGGTCGCCCTCGTAGTAGTGCTCCAGAAGCTGTGCCACCACCTCCGTATCGGTCTGGGAGATGAACTTCACGCCCTGCCGCTCCAAGAACTCCTTGATCTCCACATAGTTTTCGATGATGCCGTTATGTACCACGGCGAAGCGCCCGTCTCCGGAGACCTGGGGATGCGAGTTCACATCAGAGGGCTCCCCGTGGGTGGCCCAGCGGGTGTGCCCCAGGCCCACGGTGCCGTGGATGGTCTCTCCCCCCTGGGTGAGGTCGGAGAGCACCTTGAGCCGGCCCTTCGCCTTGGCCACCTGAAGGCCCTGTTCCTGTCCGTAGATGGCCAGGCCCGCCGAGTCATAGCCCCGGTATTCCAAACGGGACAGGCCGTCCAAAAGGATGGGGCCCGCCTCCTCCTTGCCGATAAAACCAACGATGCCGCACATGGGCAGTTCCTCCTGCTGAAAAGGTATTTTTGCACTTTTTACATTATAACGGTTCTTACCCAGATACGCAAGATTTTCCGGCTCATTTAGTGTCTTCCCCGCCGAGGCGGCAGGTGAGGGGTCTCTGCCTCCACCAGAATGATGTCCTCTCCGAACCGCCGGACTGCCGACCAGGGGAACACCCGCTCCGCCTCTCTGCCCAGCAATCCAAATAACCGCAGCCGTCCGGGGACGATAAGGGCGCGGATCTGCCCCGTCTCCAGATCCACCTCCGCATCCCCTACATAGCCGTAACGGCTGCCATCGGTGACATTGATGACCTCCTTACAGCGCAGCTCCCCCACTCTGGTATCCATGGCTCACCCTCCTTTTTGTAAGGATATGGCGCTGTCGCCTTGTCCTATGCGCCGCACCCCGTTCCCTTCGGGTGCATAGGATGGGCAAAAAGGAGGTATCTGTATGCCCATGATCTATCTCTCACCCTCCACCCAAGAGAAAAATTTCTATGTCAACGGAGGCACAGAGGAAGAGTGGATGAACCGTCTGGCCGATGCCATTGTCCCCTACCTCAACGCCTCCGGCATCCGCTATACCCGCAACACGCCCCAGATGACCGCCGCTTCCTCCATCCGCGCCTCCAATCAGGGCAGTTATGATCTTCACCTGGCGCTTCATTCCAACGCCGCCCCCGAGGGCCTCTACGGCCAGAAGCGCGGCATTATCGTCTTCTATTACCCCGGCAGCACCTCCGGCCAGCGGGCGGCCACCTTAGTGGCGGACGGCCTGAAGGAGATCTACCCTCTGCCCAACGACGTTCGTGCCGAGCCCTCCACCACCATCGGCGAAGTCACCCAGCCCCGGGCTCCCTCAGTCTTCATTGAGCTGGGCTACCATGATAATGTGGACGACGCAGTCTGGATCAAAAACAACATTGAGACCTCCGCCCGAAGCATCGTCCTGTCCCTGACGGAATTTTTCGGCATTCCCTTCCTCTCCCCTGTCCCGGCCCGGGAGGGTGTGGTAGACGTGAACTGGGGCAGCCTGAATCTCAGGGATAAACCCAATGTGGCCTCCTACGTGGTGACACAGGCACCCAATGGGGCCCAGCTGACCATTCTCAACCAGTATCAGAACTGGTATGTGGTGCGCTACGAGGGCATAGTGGGCTGGGCTTACGGCGACTTCGTCACGCTGGTATAAGGCCATGGTCATCCATGTGGTAACGCCGGGGGATACCCTCTACTCCATCGCTTTGGAATATGGTGTCCCCATGTCCCAGATCTCCCTGGACAACGGCCTGGAGCAGCCCCAAAATCTGGTCACCGGCCAGGCTCTGGTCATCCGTTTCCCCCAGGTCACCCACACCGTCCTCCCCGGCCAGACCCTCTTCGCCATCGCCCAGCAGTACGGTGTGAGCCTGCGCCAGCTCTTTCAGAATAATCCCATCCTCATCGGCCAGGAAAACATCTGGCCCGGGGAGACCCTGGTCATCTCCTACCGACAGGAGCCGGGGCCGCTCATTTCCGTAAATGCCTACGCCTACCCGCATATCAGCGACGCTCTCCTCCGCGCCGCCCTGCCTTATCTGACCTATCTGACGCCCTTTACCTACGGCTTCACCCCCGAGGGAGCTCCGGTAGAACCCAGGGACGAGCGGCTCATCGCCGCCGCCCGGAGCTTTTCCGTGGCCTCGCTCATGCACCTGTCCACCCTTACTGAGGAGGGCGGCTTCTCCAATGAATTGGCTCATCTGCTTCTTAACGATCCAGAGCTTCAGGATCGTCTGATCGTCAACGTCATCGCCACCCTCCGGGAAAAGGGCTACAGCGGTCTGGATGTGGACTTCGAGTATGTCTTCCCGGAAGACGCGGCACAGTATGCCGCCTTCCTGGGCACACTTACACGGCGGCTCAACTCTCTGGGCTATCCGGTCATTGCCGCCCTGGCCCCCAAAACCTCCTCCACCCAGCGGGGTGCTCTATACGAAGGCCACGACTTTGCCGCCATCGGCACCGCGGTCAACAAAGTACTGCTCATGACCTACGAGTGGGGCTATACCTACGGCCCTCCCATGGCAGTGGCTCCCTTACCCAACGTGCGCCAGGTGGTGGAATACGCCCTCACCGAGATCCCCGCGGGCAAGATCTGGCTGGGGATCCCCAACTACGGCTACGACTGGCCCCTCCCCTTTATCCAGGGGCAGACAAAGGCCACCTCCATCTCCAGCCAGCAGGCAATCGCGCTGGCCCGCCGCTACGGCGTGGCCATCCAATATGACGAGCGCGCCCAATCCCCCTGGTTCCGCTATACCGACGAAAACGGCGTCGAACACGAGGTATGGTTTGAGGACGCCCGAAGTATTCAGGCCAAGCTCTCCCTCATTCCGGAATACGGTCTGGAGGGCGCCGGCTATTGGAACCTGATGCGGGAATTCCCCCAAAACTGGCTGGTTCTGTCCTCCCTCTACCAAATTCGGCAGGGGCTAACCTGAAACGTTCACAGATTATTCACGGGAAGTTCTAAAACTGTCCATCACTTTTCTTTGGGAAGTGGTATCCTATACTCGTCAGGACAGACAGCACAAAGCACCAGAACCTCCTCTCTTTTCCTTTCTCTCTCAAAACGCTGTCCCCCATGGGTGGCAATCGCCGCCCATGGGGGCACAGACCAAAACTTCCGCGCCATAGGGCGCGTTACTCCGGGACGGCTCACGCCGTCCCGCTTTGTTTCCCGACTTTTTTAAAAAAATTGGAGAGGAACTCTTTACAATTAAGGTGCAATTTGCTATAATAATCAAGCGCCTTTCATAAGCGCCCGTAGTTCAATTGGATAGAGCGTCAGATTCCGGTTCTGAATGTTGGGGGTTCGAGTCCCTCCGGGCGTACCAAAAAGAAAAGACACCCTTTCGGGTGTCTTTTTTTGACGACTGTTTGGCCGGACAAGAACCTCTTGGGAGGTCGAACTACTGCCTCTTAATGAGCAAAGCGCGTTTAGTGGCAGCCGATACCCTCCGGGCATACCCAGCCCCTTTCCCATCCCACAAGGCCATATCAGAACAGGAGGATGACCGAAATGAGCGTCTATTTTTACGGCTGCATCACCATGGACGGCTATTTAGCCGACAAAAACCATGGTTTGGACTGGCTTCACCAGAGCGGCTCCTCAGAGGAGACAGATTATGACGAATTCTACCGCAAGATGGATATCACCATCATGGGACGGCGAACCTTCCGTGAGATAGAAAAGGCGGAGGGCGCCGAAGGCTTTTATCCCTCCACTCAGAATTTTGTCTTCACCCATTCCAGCCAGCTCACGCAGCCCGGCTACCTTCCCGTGAATGCCGATGTAGTTGAGTTTGTAAAGGCACAGGATCCGGATAAAAATATTTGGATCGTTGGCGGGAACACCATATTGGCGCCCCTGCTGGATCACGATATGGTCGATCACCTTATCCTTCAGATCGCCCCTGTGCTGTTGGGTGCGGGGATCCCCCTATTCACCCAGAAGGAAGCACTGAAGCGCTTCCTTCTGAAAGAAACAAAACGGTACGGACAATTTGCGGAACTGGTCTACGACCGAAACCGAGCCGACCCAGGCTAAAACAGAGCCCCGCTTCCTGGGAAGCGGGGCCCTTTTTATTTCCCTTTATTCTGTGTCGGCGTCCCCGGCATCCACCGCGACTGAGACTTCCGTCGGAACGTACTCCGGAGCGGCCTCCTCCTCGCTGGCGACCACGGGATCCTCCACCTTGTCGTACTGGCGGTACTGGGACAGGCCGGAGCCGGCGGGGATCAGTTTGCCGATGATCACGTTCTCTTTCAAGCCCAGCAGGTGATCCACCTTGCCCTTGATCGCCGCCTCAGTGAGCACCTTGGTGGTCTCCTGGAAGGAGGCGGCGGACAGGAAGGAGTCGGTGGCCAGAGAGGCCTTGGTGATGCCCAGCAGCAACCGGGAAGCCTCCGGCAGAACCAGATCCAGCCCGTTCTCGCCCTTCTCCCCCGCGTCGATGCGGGCCTGGACTGCCGCCTTGGCATCCAGATACTCTACCAACTCGATGGTAGAACCGGAGAGCAGCTCGGAGTCCCCGGCATCCTCCACCCGCACCTTACGCATCATCTGACGGGCAATGACCTCGATATGCTTGTCGTTGATATCCACGCCCTGCTGCCGGTAAGGCTTCTGGACTTCCTGGATCAGGTAGTCGTAAACAGCGTGGATGCCCCGGATGCGGAGCACGTCCTGAGGATAGAGGGCGCCGTCGGTGAGGGCCATGCCCTTCTCCACCACGTCGCCGGTCTTCACCCGCACACCCGCGGAATGAGGCAGCGCATAGGTGACGGTCTCTCCGTCGTCGGCCACGATGGTGACGTCGTATACGCTGCCGCCCTTCTTGGCCTCCTCCACGGTGACCTTGCCGGAGATCTCCGCCAGCTGGGCCATTTTCTTGGGCCTGCGGGACTCGAAGAGCTCCTCCACACGGGGAAGACCCTGGGTAATATCACCGCCGGCAACACCGCCGGTGTGGAAGGTACGCATGGTCAGCTGCGTGCCCGGCTCGCCGATGGACTGAGCGGCGATGATGCCCACCGTCTCGCCCTCGCCCACAGGCTCGCCCACGGCCAGGTTCACGCCGTAGCACTTGGTACACACGCCGGTGCGGGACTCACAGGTCAACACCGAGCGGATCTTCACCTCGTGGATACCGTGGGCCTCCAGCAGGTCGGCGGTGGCGGCCGTCATCATGGTGTCGTGGCTCACCAGCAACTCGCCGGTCTTGGGATCCACCACATCCTCCACAGGATAGCGGCCATTGAGCCGCTCGCCGAAGGTCTCAATGACCTGGCCGTTCTCGCTGATCTCACTGACTACGATGCCATCGTGGGTGCCACAGTCGTGCTCCCGAATGATGACCTCCTGGGACACGTCCACCAGACGGCGGGTCAGATAGCCCGAGTCGGCGGTACGCAGAGCGGTATCGGCCAGACCCTTCCGGGCGCCTCTGGCGGAGATGAAGTACTCCAGAACGGAAAGGCCCTCGCGGAAGTTGGCCTTGACAGGGATCTCGATGGTACGGCCCGCCGTATCGGCCATCAGGCCGCGCATGCCGGCCAGCTGACGGATCTGGGCAATAGAACCACGGGCGCCGGAATCCGCCATCATCCAGATGGGGTTGTAGCGGTCCAAGTTGTCCATCAGGGCGTCGGCCACATCCTTGGTGGTCTTCTCCCAGGCCTGCACCACCAGACGGTAACGCTCGTCATTGGTGATAAAGCCCCGGCGGTACTGCCGCTCGATCTTCACGATCTCCTGCTCCGTATCCGCGATCATCTGCTTCTTGGTCGGCGGCACCGTCATGTCGTAGATGGAGACAGTCAGCGAGCCCAGAGTGGAATAGTGATAGCCTTTGGACTTGATGGTGTCCAGCACACCGGCGGACTCGGTAAAGCCGTGCTTGCTGATGCAATAGTCGATGATCTTGCCCAGCTGCTTCTTGCCCACCATGAAGTTGATCTCCGGCTCAAAGACCTGCTCCGGATCGGTGCGGTCAACAAAGCCCAGATCCTGGGGGATGCCCTCATTGAAAATAAGCCGGCCCACGGTGGTGCGCACCAGCTTGTGGCGCTCCTCCCCGTTCACGGTGGCGTAGCGGCGCACCAGGATGGGCTCATGGAGATCCAGCGCCCCCTCGTCATAGGCCAGCCGGGCCTCCGCCTCACTGGAGAAGGTGTGGAGCACCTCCCGGGGCAGCTCGCCCTTGGGCGTCTCTGCACAAATGCCGGCATAGGTGGGAATGTCGTCCGGATCGCCGGGCTTCTTCACCCAAATATAGCTGTCCTCAGTGATCTTCTTTGCCTTGAGGGCAGCCTTGACTGCGGCCACGTCCTCATAGGTGTCCTCCGCGGCATGGTCGGGATACTTGACATACGTCAGATAGTAGGAGCCCAGCACCATGTCCTGGGTGGGCACGGTGACGGGGCCGCCGTCCTGGGGCCGCAGCAGGTTGTTGGCAGAGAGCATCAGCAGCCGGGCCTCGGTCTGGGCCTCGGCGGACAGGGGAACGTGAACGGCCATCTGGTCGCCGTCGAAGTCGGCGTTGAAGGCGGTACACACCAGAGGATGGAGCTTGATGGCCCGGCCCTCCACCAGCACCGGCTCGAAGGCCTGGATACCCAGGCGGTGAAGTGTGGGGGCCCGGTTGAGCATCACCGGGTGATCCTTGATGACAAACTCCAGCGCGTCCCAGACCTTGGGGTCGCCCTTATCCACCTTCTTCTTGGCGGACTTGATGTTGTTGGCGGTGCCGTCCTCTACCAGCTTCTTCATCACGAAGGGGCGGAACAGCTCCACAGCCATCTCCTTGGGCAGGCCGCACTGATAGATCTTCAGCTCAGGCCCCACCACGATGACGCTTCGGCCAGAATAGTCCACGCGCTTGCCCAGCAGGTTCTGGCGGAACCGGCCCTGCTTACCCTTGAGCATATCGCTCAAAGACTTCAGCGCCCGGTTGTTGGCGCCCACCACAGCCCGGCCGCGGCGGCCATTGTCGATGAGGGCGTCCACCGCCTCCTGGAGCATCCGCTTTTCGTTGCGCACGATGATATCAGGGGCATTGAGCTGGATCAGGCGCTTCAGGCGGTTATTCCGGTTGATGACCCGGCGGTAGAGGTCGTTGAGGTCGCTGGTGGCAAACCGGCCGCCGTCCAGCTGCACCATGGGACGGATCTCCGGTGGGATGACAGGCAGAACGTCAATGACCATCCACTCCGGCTTGTTGCCGGAAATGCGGAAGGCGTCCACCACCTCCAGCCGCTTGACGATACGCGCCTTCTTCTGGCCGCTGGCCTCCTTCAGCTCAGCCCGGAGGGAAACGCTCAACTCCTCCAGATCCACCTGCTGGAGAAGCTTCTTCACGGCCTCGGCGCCCATGCCGGCCTCAAAGTCGTCCTCATACTTCTCCCGCATATCCTGATATTCTTTCTCGGACAGGATCTGGTTCTTGGCCAGGGGGGTGTAGCCGGGATCGGTGACGATATAGGCGGCGAAATACAGCACCTTCTCCAGGATCCGGGGGCTGATGTCCAGCAGCAGGCCCATCCGGGAGGGGATGCCCTTAAAATACCAGATATGGCTCACAGGAGCGGCCAGGGTGATATGCCCCATCCGTTCCCGGCGCACCTTGGCACGGGTGACCTCCACGCCGCAGCGGTCACAGACCTTGCCCTTATAGCGGATCTTCTTATACTTGCCGCAGTGGCACTCCCAGTCCTTGGTGGGGCCAAAGATGCGCTCGCAGAACAGGCCGTCCCGCTCCGGCTTCAGGGTGCGGTAGTTGATGGTCTCGGGCTTCTTCACTTCGCCGTGAGACCATTCCAGGATCTGCTCCGGGGAGGCCATACCAATACGGATCGCGTCAAACTCAGCGTAGCTCATATTCTCGTCCTCCCTTTCTTATTCCTCGTCCTCGAATTCGCCGTCCATGCTGTCGGCGAGATCCTCGTCCTCATCGTCAGCCTCGTCGGCGATCACCAGATCGTCCTCGTCGCTGTTCTCCTTGAGGGTGTAGCCGGCGGCGGCGAACTCGTTCTCGTCCCGGTACTGATAGAAGTCGTCATCCTCCCGGACACGATCGGGGGGATAGGTGTCCTCATCGTCTTCCTTCAGCTCGATGACCTCACCGGCACGATCCAGCACCTGTACGTCCAGGCACAGGGCCTGGAGCTCCTTGACCAGCACCTTAAAGGCCTCGGGCACGCCGGGAGAGGGCACGTTGTGGCCCTTTACGATGGCCTCGTAGGTCTTCACACGGCCGGTGACGTCGTCGGACTTGACGGTGAGCATCTCCCGAAGGGTATAGGCCGCGCCGTAGGCCTCCAGGGCCCACATTTCCATCTCGCCAAACCGCTGGCCGCCGAACTGGGCCTTGCCGCCCAAGGGCTGCTGGGTGACCAGAGAGTAGGGGCCGGTGGAGCGGGCATGGATCTTATCGTCTACCAGGTGGTGGAGCTTGAGGAAGTAGACATAGCCGGTGGTGACCCGGTTGTCAAACTTCTCACCGGTACGGCCGTCGTACATATCGCTCTTGCCGTCCTCGGCCAAGCCGGCCTGCTTCAGAAGCGCCTGAATGTCGCTTTCGTTGGCGCCGTTGAAGATGGGGGTGGCCACCTTCCAGCCCAGGGTCTTGGCGGCATAGCCAAGGTGGACTTCCAGCACCTGTCCGATGTTCATACGGGAGGGCACGCCCAGGGGGTTCAGAACGATGTCCAGCGGCGTACCGTCGGGCAGGAAGGGCATATCCTCCTGGGGCAGGATGCGGGAGACCACGCCCTTGTTGCCGTGGCGGCCGGCCATCTTATCGCCCACAGAGATCTTCCGCTTCTGCGCGATGTAGATACGCACCACCTGATTCACGCCAGGATTGAGCTCGTCGCCGTTCTCCCGGGTGAATACATCCACATTGACGATGATGCCGCTCTCGCCGTGGGGCACTTTCAGGGAGGTGTCACGAACCTCCCGGGCCTTCTCGCCAAAGATGGCCCGGAGCAGCCGCTCCTCTGCGGTCAGGTCGGTCTCGCCCTTGGGGGTGACCTTGCCCACCAGGATGTCGCCGGGGTGCACCTCGGCGCCCACCCGGATGATGCCGCGCTCGTCCAGATCCTTCAGGGCGTCCTCGCCCACGTTGGGGATGTCCCGGGTGATCTCCTCAGGGCCCAGCTTGGTGTCCCGGGCCTCGGTCTCGTACTCCTCGATGTGGATGGAGGTGAACACGTCGTCCTTCACCATCCGCTCGTTGAGGAGGATGGCGTCCTCGTAGTTGTAGCCCTCCCAGGTCATGAAGCCCATGAGGATGTTCTTGCCCAGGGCGATCTCGCCGTTGGAGGTGGAGGGGCCATCCACGATGACCTCCCCCTTCACCACCCGCTGCCCCACATTGACGATGGGCCGCTGGTTGATACAGGTGGTGTGGTTGGAGCGCATGAACTTGGTCAGCTTGTGATCCACCACCCGGCCGTCGTCGTAGCGGATGGTAATATAGTCGGCGCTGACCCGGGTGACCTCGCCGTCGTCCTCCGCCAGGATGACCACCTCGGAGTCGATGCAGTTCTTATACTCCTGTCCGGTGGCCACGATGGGCGCCTCGGTGGTGAGCAGAGGCACGGCCTGCCGCTGCATGTTGGCGCCCATCAGGGCGCGGTTGGCGTCGTCGTTTTCCAGGAAGGGGATCATGGCGGTGGCGATGGACACCATCATCTTGGGGCTGACGTCGATATAGTCCACCTGGCTGCGGTCTACGCTGATGATCTCGTTGCGGTGCCGGCAGGTAATGCGCTCATTGACCAGGCAGCCGTTCTCGTCCACCGGCTCGGTGGCCTGAGCCACATTATAGGGATCTTCCACATCGGCGGTCATGTAGACCACCTCTTCGGTGACCTTGCCGGTGGCCTTGTCGATCTTCCGGTAAGGCGTCTCGATAAAGCCGTAACGGTTTACCTTGGCATAGGAGGCCAGGTAGGAGATCAGGCCAATATTGGGGCCTTCGGGCGTCTCAATGGGGCACAGACGGCCATAGTGGGAATAGTGGATATCCCGGACGTCGAAGGAGGCCCGGTCGCGGCTCAGGCCGCCGGGGCCCAGAGCGGAGACACGGCGCTTGTGGGTCAGCTCCGCCAGGGGGTTGGTCTGATCCATGAACTGGCTCAGAGGTGAGGAGCCGAAGAACTCCTTGATGGCGGCGGTGACGGGCCGGATATTGATGAGGCTCTGGGGGGTGACGATGTCCAGATCCTGAATGGTCATCCGCTCCCGGATCACCCGCTCCATCCGGCTGAAGCCGATGCGGAACTGGTTCTGGAGCAGCTCGCCCACGCAGCGCAGACGGCGGTTGCCCAGATGGTCGATATCGTCGGGGCTGCCCACGCCGAAGGCCAGGCAGTTGAGGTAGTTGATGGAGGCCATGATGTCGTCCACAATGATGTGCTTGGGCACCAGGTCGTCCATGTGGTCGGCCACCAGTTCCTTCAGGGCCTCCTGGTCGCCGCCGGCCTGCTTGATGAGATCCATCAGCACGCTCTCCCGCACGCTCTCAATGACGCCGCACTCCTCAGGGTCAAAGGAGACCAGGGAGGCCATGTCCACCATGTGGTTGGAGAACACCTTCACGCTGGCGCCCTCCACGTCCAGCACCACCTCGTTGACGCCCTTGCTCTGAAGCTCCCAGGCCCGGTCATGGGTCAGGGTCTCCCCCGCCTCGGCCAAAATTTCACCGGTGGCGGGATCGGGCACGGGCTGGGCCAGGGTCTGGCCTACGATGCGGGGGGCCAGGGCCAGCTTCTTGTTGAACTTATAGCGGCCCACAGCGGACAGGTCGTAACGCCGGGCGTCGAAAAACAGGGCGTTGATGAGGCTCTCGGCGGAATCCACCGTGGGCGGCTCGCCGGGGCGGAGCTTGCGGTAGATCTCCAGCATAGCCTCCTCATAGGTCTTGCAGGTGTCCTTCTCCATGGTAGCCACGATGCGGGGATCCTCCCCGAACATCTCCAGGATCTCCCCGTCAGTGCGGGGGCCCACCGCCCGGATCAGGCATGTGATGGGGATCTTCCGGTTCTTGTCGATGCGCACCCAGAACACGTCGCTGAGGTCGGTCTCATACTCCAGCCAGGCGCCCCGGTAGGGGATCACCGTGGTGGCGTAGGTCAGATTCTCCGCCTTATCCGCATTCTTGGCATAGTAGATACCGGGAGAGCGGACGATCTGAGAGACGATGACGCGCTCCGCGCCGTTGATGACAAAAGTACCGGCCTTGGTCATCAGGGGGAAGTCACCCATGAAGATCTCCTGCTCCTTGATCTCCTCGGTCTCCTTATTGCGCAGCCGTACCCGCACCTTGATGGGGGCGGCGTAGGTGGCGTCCCGTGCCTTGCACTCATCTACGTCATACTTGGGAGCCTCATCCATGGTGTAGTCGATGAAGGACAGCTCCAGATTCCCGGCGTAGTCGGTGATGGCCGCCACATCGCGGAACACCTCCCGCAGCCCCTTTTCCAGGAACCAGCGGTAGGAGTTCTTCTGGATCTCCAGGAGGTTGGGCATCTCCAGGGGCTCCTGATGGCGGGCGAAGCTCTTACGGAGTGTTTTGCCGTAGTAGACGTCCTTTACCATGTAGAAATCACACCTCGTTTTTTTGGTTTTTCAGTGGAGAAACGCCTTTTTCGGCCTCTTTTCTCCCCCGTGTGTCCGGTTGTTTGCCGTCAAATCTCACAATTTCCCAACCTTTTCCGATTTTGAAACGCCCGGCAAGGTTGTCAGTTTGTGCCCTATCTCCCTTGCAAAGAACAGGTCGGTATGGTACACTTGCATCACGAGATTTGAAAGGGACATACTATGTCCTTATAGATAATAGCGTTTTAGTGTACCATGAAATTTATGTAAAGTCAATAGCCTTTTCGCTTTTTGATCTGGAGAAATCCAGATTTTTTTATTGATATTTTCATGACACGAGGTGACCGTCCATGTCCACCCATCAGGCGAGACCCGCCTCCCGTCTGGGCCTGCTGCTGACCGCGCTGGCCCTGGTACGCTGCTATGGTCTGGGAGGCAGCGCCCTGGGCAAGCTGCTCCTCCCCCTGTGCTTTCTGGCGCTGGGCGCTCTGGCCGTTTACCTCCTCTTCCGGGAGGGCTGCGACGGCCATACTGCGGCGGTCATGCTTCTGCCCATCGGCCTCGCGCTGCTTCTCCGGGCCCTTCTCCTCCCTCATGCCACCTTGGATTATCAGGACTTTCTCTCCCAGTGGGTGGAGCATTTCCGTCAAAACGGCGGTCTTCTGGCCCTGAAAGATCCTGTGGGCAACTACAACGTACCCTACCTCTACCTTCTGGCTCTCATCTCCTATCTCCCCATGTCCGACCTTTACCTCATCAAGCTCTTCTCCATCCTTTTCGACGTGCTCCTCGCCTGGGGCGGTTTTCGGCTGGCCAAGGCGCTCACCGGGGACGACGCCGCCCCTCTCTTTGCCTTCACCCTCCTGCTTTTGCTGCCCACGGTGATCCTCAACGGCGCCTGCTGGGGACAGTGCGACAGCGTCTGGGCCGCCCTGTGCGTCCACGCTCTGGCCGCCGCGCTGGAAGACAGGCCCAGGGCCTCTTTGGCTCTGCTGGCACTGGCCTTCTCCTTTAAGCTCCAGGCCATTTTTCTCATCCCCCTCTGGGCCGCTTTCTGGTTCACCGGCCGAATGAAGCTGCGAGACGTCCCCGTCTTCCCCGCCGTCTTCGTTTTAACTATGCTTCCGGCCATGGCCTTCGGAAAGCCGGCGGGCGATATTTTGCGTGTCTACCTCTCCCAGGCCAGCGACAGCGTGGGCTGGCAGACCCTCAACTACAATTCCCCCTCCGTCTTTACCCTCTTCCCCTACCGGATCCAGTTCCCCCAGTGGGCCCCCAGAGCTGCCATCCTGCTGGCCTTTCTCTTTATGGCAGGAGTGCTCATCGTCCTCTTTATCCGCCGAAATACGGCGGATAATTCCGCTCTCGCCCTGGCGGGAGCGGCCCTGAGCCTGGGCATCCCCTTCTTCCTGCCCTATATGCACGAGCGCTATTTTTTCCTGGGCGGCGTCCTGCTTTGCGTCCTGGCCTGTGTTTGGCCCGCCCTGGTTCCCGGGGCCGCGGGCGCTGAGCTCGCCTCGCTGGGCGGCTATCATGCATACCTGATGAAGCGGTATATCATGACCTTGAGCTTCTTCGGTCTGACCTGGACACAGCTTTTGGAGGGCCTTCTCATGCTCTTCGCCCTCGTCTTTGTCACCGCCGCGCTTCTCTCCTCCCTCTGGCCACGCGAGCCGGCATAGACAGCAAAAAACGCCCGGCAGGACAAAGTCCTGTCGGGCATTTTTTGTCTTCTCTCACATGACCTGGCCCCAACAGAGATAGTGATAGAGAAACCAGCATTGCAAAAGCCCCATTACGGCCATCAGCGCTCCGGTCAGTTTCGGCTTCTCCTCCAGCTCGTCGGCGGCAAATAGGAAGCAGGGCAGAGCGCAGGAGAGGTACCGGCCCGCGCTGAGCAGCCAGGACAGGCAGTAGTTGAGAATAAAATAGACAAAGGCATAGAGCGTGAGCATGCTCCGGTGCTTCTTCCAGCTCCGCCACAGCAAAAGAGCAAAAATCGGGAACAGTATCAGCTCCGGGATCCACATCTCCCACCGGGTGGTGATCGCGGGCCAGGTCAGCGCATTTCGGGCCAGATAGACCAGCACCTTGGGAAACCACATAAATCCCTGGCTCCAATGCCGCTGCATTTCTGTAAAGGTAAATGGATTGTCGGCAATGTAAAAATTCAGGGCAAAATAGATCAGGCTCCCCAGCACCGGCATACATATCATCGGCAGTTTCCGCCCGATGGCCCAAAACACCTGTTTTTGCTCTCTTTCCGACAAGGAGAAGGGCTTTACGGTGTTGCACAGTTCTGCCATTGCGGCCCCAATGAGAATAACCCCCTGCATCCGGGTCATGGCCGCCAGGATCCCCCACAGCCCCGCCCTTCCCCACTGGTGGCGGCGAATGTGATAGAGCCCCGCCGCAGTGGTGAGGAAGAACAGGCTCTCCGTCATAATGCCGCCAAAAAAGAAGGCGAAGGGAAAAAACCAGAGAAGGCCCACGGCCCGCCGGGCGATCCGCGCTCCATATTCCTCCGCGCCCAGCCGGTAGAGATAGACGCTCCCCCAGGCAAAGCAGAAAAAGCTCACCAGCATGCCCGCCAGAGCGGTGTGTCCAACCAGGAGCCGCACCGCCCGGACGATCCAGACATAGAGGGGAAAAAAGACCAGGAACAGAGGTTTTCCGTCCTCGATATAGCCACCGTAACCCAGCTCCGCCAACTTCACATAGTGGGGCGCGTCCCAGCGGCACCACAGCTCCGGCAGATCACGCAGGGCCACCGTCTCCCCGGACAACATATTATAAAGGATGAGACTTCCCAGCGCCACGGCGCACCGAAACAGCAGCGCCGTCAAAAAGAGCTTTCCCAGGGTCTCCCGGGAGGGCGCCGCCCCCTGCCGCCGGGGCAGCGGCGTGGAGAAAGGCTCCGGCAATCCGGCTCCGCACTGGGCCGCCCAGCGCAGCGTCAAAGCCCCCGCCGCGGCCAAAAAGACTGCGGTGGCTATGATATTCCACCCAAGCTCCACGCTTCCCACCTCCATTTCCTCCAGTATACACGTTTTTCCCCCGGAGTGCACCTATCATTGGAAAATATTTCTCCTTTTTTCTCGCCGCCCCGTGTTGACAAATCGGTATCAAGGTGTTACAATTTGGTAACAAGATTTGAAACCGTTTTGTAACAAAGGAGGAAGTTCCATGGCAGATCAGAAGAAGGACATCCCCCTGACCTATAAGGGCCACCCCCTTCGCAGGAAGGATAACCTCATCTATTACGGCAGCATGGCCGACAAATACATCATCGCCCTTCAGATCCTCTCCTCTGAAAAGGAAGGGGATCTGGACGTGGCCACCAAGGTCTCCGTTCAGCTCCAACTCACCGACCCCGACCTGAAAAGCAGGGATCGGGTGGTAAAGAAAAGCGAAAAGCAAAACCTCTACGACGCCATGGATGTGGGCGCGGTCTGGCTGGAGCGGGCTCTGGCCGGCAAATAAGGCTCCTACTACGAAAGAACAGAGACAGAAAGGATGTCGATTCCAATGCCTCTCACCGGAAAGCTCCTGAGAACTGCATTTATGACCTTTGCTCTCTCCGCCCTCTGCGTGGTGGGCGCCTCCGCCGCCAGTCTGGGCGTCGGCACCGTCAACGTGGACGCGCTGCGCATGCGCGACCAGGCCAGCACCGACGCCTCCATTCTGGCCACCGCCTCCAAGGGCGATCAGGTGGTCGTTCTGGAAGAGGCCGCCGAGGGTTGGTACAAGGTGGATTACCAGACCGTGGAGGGCTATATGTCCGCGGAGTATCTGGACGTGGTCACCCAGTCTGATGTCCCCATCGGCTACGGCCTTGTCCGTACCGACGGCGCCACTCTGAATGTCCGCTTCGGCCCCGGCACCGACTACGACCAGGTCATCTCCCTCTATAACGGCGCTGTCGTCACCATCACCGGCATCGACAACGGCTGGTATAAGATCGAGACCGCCAAGGGCTACACCGGCTATGTCTCCAGTGAATATATGATTACCTGTAAGGACTCCGCCGGCTCCCGGGGCGACGGCCAGGGCCTCCAGTCCGGCGGCAGCCTGGGCCAGCAGGTGGTGGATTACGCCGCCCAGTTCCTGGGCCGTCCCTATGTCTGGGGCGGCAACGGCCCCAACAGCTTCGACTGCTCCGGCTTTACCAAGTATGTGTATGGCCACTTTGGCTACACCCTCAACCGCACCGCCTCCGCCCAGCTGAGCAACGGCGTGTCGGTCTCCTTCGATGAGCTCCAGCCCGGCGACCTGGTCTTCTTTGACAACGGTCGGGTGTCCACTCCTGTATCCCATGTGGGCATCTATGTGGGCGGCGGGCAGTTCATCCACGCCTCTACCAACAGCTACTGCGTCCAGTATGACAGCCTCTATTCCAGCTACTACAGCCGGGTGTTCGTCTACGGTCGCCGTATTTTCTAAATTTGTTGTCAAAGCGCCGCCTGAACGGGCGGCGCTTTTTTCATTCCCACACTGAAAAAGAGCCCTGACGCCTATTGGCGTCAGGGCTCTTGATTCTCCCGGTCTTATTCCTCAGGCTTCTTGTCTTCAGCCAGAGGCTCCACAGGGGCGGTGGATTCCACCACAGGGGGCGTCACCACAGCGTCCTCCACGGAGACGGTCTCGGCGTCCACGATGTTGCCCTCGCTCTTGATCTCCTCCATGCGGCTCTTGTTCTCCTCAATGTTCACCTTGGCGGCGGTGATCTTCTGGCACAGGGCCTCATAAGCCGCCTCGGGGGCCATGCCCCGCTCCGCGTAATAGAGCTTGCCGATCTCGATGTATGCCTTCCGAATGGCGTCCTCCTCACCCAGGTTGGCGGTCTTCAGCTTGGCGATCTCCGCCAGCTGCTTGGACTTAGCCACACCGGTCTGCGCCAGGTCTATTGCCCGATCCTTGATGCTGTCCAGGTTGTCAAATAAAGCCATGGGATCTTCCCTCCTGTTTTTTAAGATACGCCTTCATTCTATCCTCTTTTTACCACAGAAGCAAGGGAAATCGGGATAAATTAAAAATTCCTTCATAAATCTTCTCCCTTCACCCCTCTCCCCTGTGCGCCATACAATGGCTTGGGCGGCTCTATCGGGCCTTCCCGACTATGAGATTGGAGTGTTGATCCTATGACCCCTGAGACTTATATGCGCCGCTATCACGCCGGCTGCGGCTGTGATGAGGAGGCGGCAGCTGTGACGGCAGAGGAGCTGTTCCCCGCCTGCGCTTTGAATGCCTCTGACTGCGGCTGCGGGTGCGGCCAGACCGATCCTGACCCTGATCCCACCTGCTGCTGCAAAGCCTCTATGGCAGAGGCCCTTCAGCTTCTGTGCGGCGAGACCATAGGTTCCCTGGTAGATTTTGACGCCTTTTTCTTCCTCACCGACTCCCTGGCCTTGGGCAGTTCCCTCACCATCCCCGGCGCCGACACCGACAACATCGGTACTCCCGCAGCCTCTCTGCGCCGGTTCGCGCCCTGTAACTGCGATCTGCTGGATGTGGATGGCACCGCCTATTTCGCCGTCCCCGACCAGGCCGGCCTCGCCCTGGAGACCGTAAGCCAGCTTAGCCTCTGCTCTATCAAGGCTGTGGCCTTCCAGCTTGCCACCGCCGATGAGGCGGACGGTGAGACCGTTTACCGCCGGGCGGTGCGGGCCATTCGCCGGGCCATCCAGACTGAGGGAGGCTGCACCGGCGCCTGCGGCGTATGTCAGGCCCACTGCGACTGCGACGACTGCTGCTGTGCCTCCGGTATCCTCTCCGAGCTGGCCACCCGCAACTTGAGCCGCACCGCCACGCTCACCGCCGGCCCCCTGGTGCTTCAGAACGTCACTGTCCTGGGCTCCATCGGTTCCGTGCTGGTGCTGGCCAGCGAAGAGCTGGAGCGGATCTATTTTGTCTGCGCCAACGCTGTAGAGGCCCTGAGCTGACAGCAAAGCGGAGACGGCTAACGCCGTCCCCGCTACATATCGAAAAAGGTCAGCTGGGTGTCATAGGGCCCCTTCGCCGCTGAAACGATCCTCCTCATCTCATAGAACACTCCCCGCTCTTTACACCGCCGCGAAAAGGCCGCCCAGAGCTCCCTGGCCCTTGGGCTGGGACATTCGTACCGCTCCCCATATTGCTTTTCATACCGCTGACGCAGCCCCGGAAAGCTCTGGTCAAGCTGTTGGTAATAATATGCCTTCTGCCGGTCTCGCAGGGTCATGCCGAAGGCCGGATAGATGAACCTTCCTCCCGCATCAGCCACAGCGTCCACCACCGCCAGCACGTTCTCCACGCTGTCGGTCAAAAAGGGCAGCACCGGCATGAACACCGCCCCCGCAAATATCCCGCTTTGGGACAAGCCCGCTATGGCCTTCAATCGGGCGGAAGGACTGGGAGCCCCAGGCTCCAGTATAGCCGCCAGGCCCTCGTCCACCGTGGTCACCGTCAGCTTGCAGATTACCGGCGCCCGCTGCCGGATATCGGTATATAGGTCGGCGTCCCGCAAAATCAGATCGGACTTGGTACATACCGCTACGCCGCACTCATAGGCATGAATGAGCATCAGCGCCCGCCTGGTCAATTGAAGCTCTTTCTCAAATGGGTTATAGGGATCGGACATGGAGCCCATGCCGATAAACGCCGGTCGGATCTTCCGCCGCAGTTCGTTGCGCAGCAGCTCCAAGGCCCCCGATTTTTCCTTCACGGTGTTAAACGTCTCGTCTCCATAACATTCACTACGGCTGTCGCAGTAGATGCAGCCGTGGCTGCAGCCCCGATACAGATTCATAGTGTGGTCGGTGCCGAACCAGGCGGTGGACTTGTTCCGGGTCAGGATATGCTTGGCTGGGGTCTGCTCCATGTTCTCCCTCCTTTCCTCTCATTGTATCACACTCTTTTTCCATCGAACAGTCCTAATTGAATTTTGTGAAGAAATATCTTTCTTTTTATATAAAGATATAGTATGATATTTCCAGCGTTTTGAAATTAAGGAGGTTTCATCATGCAAAAAAAGAAGCTGAACCTGTCGATCAAGATCCTCATCGGCCTGGCCATCGGCATTGTCGTCGGCTTGTTCCTCCCCGCCGAGATCGCAAATACCTGGATCAAGCCCTTTGGCACCCTGTTCCTGAACCTCATTAAGATGGTGGTCGTGCCCCTGGTGTTCGCCTCTATCGTGGTGGGCACCTGCGGCCTCAATGACGCCCGCTCTCTGGGCCGTCTGGGGGGCAAGACCATCCTGTACTACCTGTGTACTACCGCCTTGGCCGTCACCATCGGTCTGGTGTGCGCCAACCTCTTCCCCGTGGGCCGGAATCTGGCCTTTGAAATGGAGGCCCTCTCCGCCAGCGAGCCTCAGAGCGTGGTAGATACTCTGCTGAACATCGTCCCCACCAACCCCATCGACGCGCTGGCTAAGGGCAATATGCTCCAGATCATCTTCTTCGCCATCGCCCTGGGCGTCGGCATCCTGATGTGCGGCGAGAAGGGCAAGCCCCTCCAGGACGGTGTCAACTCCCTGGCGGAGGCCATGTATGCTCTCACCAGCTCCATTATGAAGCTGGCCCCCATCGCCGTATTTGCCCTGGTGTGTCCCGTGGTGGCGGTGAACGGCCCCAAGAGCCTTCTTCCCATGCTGGGCCTCATCCTCTCGGTCTACGGCGCCTGTATCTTCCACGCCGTGGTGGTCTATTCCGCCACTGTGGGCGGATTTGCCCACATCAGCCCCGTCCGCTTCTTCAAGGAGGCCGCTCCCGCCATGGTCTTCGCCTTCTCCTCCGCCTCCTCTGCGGCCACCATTCCCTTCTCCATGGAATCCAGCGAGCGTATGGGCGTGCCCCAGTCGGTGCGCTCCTTCGTGCTCCCCCTGGGCGCCACCATCAACATGGACGGCACCGCCATCTACCAGGGCGTATGCGCGCTGTTCATCGCCAACGCCTACGGCGTGAGCCTTACCCTGAGCCAGCAGCTGACCATCATCCTCACCTGCACCCTGGCCTCCATCGGCACCGCCGGCGTCCCCGGCGCGGGCGCGGTGATGCTGACCATGGTTCTCTCCTCCGTGGGCCTGCCCGCCGAGGGTCTGGCCATGGGCATGGTGCTGGGCATTGACCGCATCCTGGATATGGCCCGTACCTGCGTGAACATCACTGGCGACATCGCCTGTTCCGTAGTGGTAGCCGCCTCGGAAAAGCAGCTGGAGCCCACCTCCAACCGATAACCCTACATCAATCAAAAGAGGCCCGGAACCACATGGTTCCGGGCTTCTTTTTGTACTTATTTCCGAATCTGTATGAGCTGCTCCAGCTCCGCCGTCATCCCGCAGTTCTCCCAGTGCGTCATGTCCGTGGAGCGGTAGAGAGTGGAAGCAAGCTCCGGGTTGAACATCCCCTGGTCATAAATGTGGTACTCCCCGCTCTCGTCGCTGTGATAATGGGTGATCCCCTGGTATGTGGTTCCGTCGGAATTGGCCACCTAGGCATAATAGACGCCGTCCTGATACCCTACGCCCTCCACCAGCCGGCCGAAGTCGTACTCCCTGACGCTCCGGAAGTCCTCATCCAGAAGATAGACCTTCGTGTTGCCCTCGTACCACTGTCCGCCGCTCATGCCCATCATGCCGTGGCGGGCCTCCGCCGCCTCCCGGCAGAAGAGATACCCCTCCCCTGCCCAGGCAAAGGCGTAGTCCACGTAGTTGTAGCCACCGGTGGGCATCTCTGGCCGAAGGCCCTCCACCTCCCGCCAGGAGAGGCCGTCCTCCGAGGCCCACAGCTCCAGGGTCTTTGTATCCTTAACCAGGAAGGTCTTGCCATTGTAGGGAAGGATCTGTATGCCGCTGCTCCAGGGCACGTTTTCCACCCACGTCCATTCTCCGCTCCCGGCGGTATCCCGCCGCAAAAGCTGGGCGTCGGACTGATTGAGGAGATAGACCCGATGGGCGCTCAGGCCCAGCGCCACCGTGCCGTTATCGGCCAGGGGCTCGATCTCCCGGAACTTCACGCTGAGATTTTCCAGGCACCAGTCCAGAGAGGAGATGGGATAGGGCATCACATAGGCCCTCCCCAACAGGTCATAGGTCGCCAGCATCACCGTGTCGTTGGGGCCGTACCAGGCCTGGAGCTCGCCTATCGCCACCCCCGTGCCACGGAACAGGTCGCCCATGTGGGGCAGCAGCACCCCGGTGTCCACGGACTGGCCCATCAGGTAGACCTCCGTACCCACCAGCTCAAAATGGTAGGGCCCCAGCTCACAGGCGTATGGGGACTTGGCCAGGCGCCACTCTATCGGCTCCCCCTTGGCCCAGTGAATGCCATCGGCGGAGACCATCTGGTCAGCCCCGGCGGCGACCCGGAACTCGCTGCCGTTCCACTCGCCGGCGGTGACCGCCCACAGGTCGTAAGGCTCACAGCGGTTCCAGGTCACTCCGTCCGAAGACCACACCAGCTGCTGCTCGTTGCCGTACTCGGCCCAGCCGTAGTAGTTGCCCTGGCTCCAGTCGCCGTTATACATGTTCTTCGCTTCCCGCACCCCCACTGTCACCGTCCCGTTGGTGCACAGCACCCGCACCGGGGTGGGCACGGCTCTTTCCATGGCCTTTGCCAGCTCCCCGGCGGAGTAGTCCTTGGAGAAGGCGGCCTTGGTGCTCCAGATATCCCGGGCCTCTACCCGAAGCCCGCCATTATCCAGGGGATAGACCGCCGCGTCGAACACCAGCCCCAGCCGCTGGGCCGCCGCGCGTACCTCAGGCAGTTCGGCATAGCTTCCGCCGCCATCCAGAGAAAGGAAAAAGCCTCCCGTCTGCCCGGCAGTCTCCAAATAGCTCCCGCCTCCGGCGTTTTCCAGGTACCAATAGTACTCCGGCTCCCTCTCCGCAGCAAAGGCCGGACAGAGGCAGACGCACAGCAGCAGGGCGAACAGGCCGGTCAAAATCCCCTTTTTCATTTCAGATCCTCCGTTTTCCGTTATTCCGCATGATCTGTTTTATCCTCTTTTCCTGCCTGCTTTCCGTCTCTCCGAAAGGCAAAGAACCGCTGCCCAAAATAATTGAGCACAGTGTAAAGGCCCATGCACACCACCAGCGAGACACTGTTGGCCCACTTCTCCACAAACACCGCTTGGAGCCTCTCGGCCAGCCAGGGCTGAAGCAGCGGATGGGTCACCGCCCAGAGAACAGCCACATTGATGGCAAACTTCACCGCTGAACGGCCCAGCTCCTCCTCCGAGTGGAAGGTAAAGTGGCGGTTGAGGAAAAAGCTCATCACCGCTCCCACCAAAAATCCCGCGGCGGAGGACAGCACAGGCCCCGTCCTGCCCATATCATAAAGAACCAGATTATAAAGGGACAGCTCAATGGCCATGGACACCAGGGTGTTGCCCACCCCTACCAGCAGAAAGCGAAAAAAGCTGTTATGCAGAAGCTTATCCCTCATCGTCCAGCACCTCCCGAATCAGGAACCGGGGCCGGCCCTTGGTCTCCAGATAGATCTTGCCGATATACTCCCCAATGACCCCCAAAGAGAGCAAAATAAGGCCGCCGATGGCCCACACCGAACAGATGACGCTGGCCCACCCCGCCACCGTGAGGCCCATGGCCCACTTGACGATGAAGGTAATGAGCATGACGATGCTCACTGCAAAAATAAGGAAACCCAGAGCCGTGATCATTTTCAGGGGCTTGGTGGACAGGCTGGTGATCCCCTCCATGGCGAAGGCGAGCATCTTTTTCAGGGGGTACTTGCTCTCCCCCGCGAACCGCTCCCCCCGCTCATACTCCACCGTCCCGGCGCGGTAACCCACCATGGGCACCATGCCCCGGAGGAAGAGGTTGACCTCCTTGAACTGACTGAGGCCCTCCAGGGCCCGGCGCGACATGAGCCGGTAGTCGGCGTGGTTGAACACCGTCTCCGCCCCCATCAGATCCATCATCCGGTAAAACCCCTCGGCGGTAAACCGCTTAAAGAAGGTGTCCTTCTTCCGGGATGAGCGGACGCCGTAGACGATGTCGCATCCGGCATAGTACTCCTCCACCATCCGATCCACCGCATCCACGTCGTCCTGAAGGTCGGCGTCCATGGAGATGGCCATGTCGCATTTGTCCTTCGCGGTCATGAGTCCCGCCAGCAGGGCATTCTGATGGCCCCGGTTCCGGGTCAGATCCACCCCGGAAAAGATGGGATCATCCCTGTGGAGGGCAGAGATCAGCTCCCAAGTCCTGTCCCTGGAGCCGTCATTGACAAAGAGGATGCGGCTGTGCTCGCTCACCTTCCCCGCCTGGATCAGGCCCGTCACCTTTTCCTTCAGACGTTTGGAGGTCTCGGGCAGCACCTCCTCCTCGTTGTAGCAGGGCACTACGATATATAAAATTTCCTTCACGGAGACCAGCTCCCTCTTTTGTGTGGTTTTGTCTCTGGTATTATACCATATTATAGACGAAAAAGGGAACCCGCAGGTTCCCTTTTTCCAAGAAATCCTATTCCAATAGCTCCCGCAGCCGGGCCACCGCTTTGCGCTCGATGCGGGAGACCTGCACCTGGCTGACCCCCAGGATCTTGGCGGTCTTGTCCTGGGTAAGACCCCGGAAATACCGCAGCGCCACCACCTGCTTCTCCCGCTCCGGCAGAGCGGCCACCGCCTCCCGCAGGGCCAGCTTCTCCAGCACGCCCTCCTCCATGCCCTCGTCCCCCATGAGCTGTTCCAGGGTGAGGCCGTCTCCCAGATCCATTTGGAGGGAGGACACGGGGGCGTTGGCGGTCTCAGCCGCGGCGATCTCCTCCGGCTCCAGCCCTGTCTCCATCCCCAACTCGGAGAGAGTGGGCTCCCGCCCCAGGGCGCTTTGGAGCCGATCCCTGGCCTGGCGGATGCTGCCGCCCCGCTCCCGAAGGCCCCGGCTCACCTTCACCGCTCCATCGTCCCGGAGGAACCGGCGGATCTCCCCGGCGATCTTGGGCACGGCGTAGGTGGAAAACTGACAGCCAAAGCCGGGATCAAAGCCCCGCACCGCCTTCACGAAGCCCAGGCACCCCAACTGGTAAAGATCTTCCGGGTCTACTCCCCGGCCGAAGTACCGGCGGCACACGCTCCATACCAGGCCGGAGTTCTCCTCCAGCAGCTGGGTACAGGCGCCGTTGTCTCCCTCCCGGGCAGCTTCCAGCAGTGACAGGGCCGACCCGCTCAAGCCTGGAGCCGCCGGGAAATGCGGCGGCGCATGGTCACAGTGGTGCCCTTCCCCGGCACAGAGCGCACCTTCAGCCGATCCATAAAGCTCTCCATAATGGTGAAGCCCATACCGGAGCGCTCATCCCCGCCGGTAGTAAACAGCGGCTTTCTCGCCTTTTCCACATCAGAGATGCCCACCCCGGAATCCTTTACCACGATCTCCAGCGTGTTATCCTCGAACAGCCGCAGACGCAGAGTCACCAGCCCCAGGGCCTCCGGATAGGCATGGACGATACAGTTGGTCACCGCCTCACTGACGGCGGTCTTGATATCGTTGACCTCATCCAGGGTAGGATCTAACTGGGCGGCAAAGCAGGCTGCCGCCGTCCGGGCAAAGCCCTCGTTGGCGCTGCGGCTCAAAAATGTCACTTTCGCTTCATTGACCGGCTTCATATGTATCTCCTCCTTATTCATCCCAGGCGATGAGCTTGTCCACTCCCGCCGCCTTGAGCACCTTGGCCGCCTGCGGCGGCACAGCGCGCAGGGTCATGCTTCCCCCCAGCTGGCGCATCCGCTTCCAGGCGCGCAGCACCACGGCGATGCCAGAGGAATCCATGAAGGTCACGCCCCTCATATCCAGCTCCAGCCGGCCCGGCAGAGCGGCGTCTACCCGGCGGCCAAGCTCACTCATCAACGCCTTCGCGGCATGGTGATCCACCTCACCGGATACGCTGGCGGTGAGCACCCGCCCAACTTCCTCACATTGTACCGGCATATGGCTCCCTCTCTTTCGTTAGACAATAAAAATCGCAGTATACCAAAAATTGGTATACTGCGATTATAGCCTGTCTATTCCGCTTTTTCTGTCAGAATATGGATACGAACTGGGTAAAGACCCATTTATCCCCCACTTTTTGGTAAGGGAACTCATAGAGCTGGGTGCCGGTGACCACCGGCTCCGCAGCCCCCTCAGGCCAGTCCAGCAGCTCCGCCTCCGCCTGGACGGCGCACAGGGCGTCATTCCCCTCCGAGGGCCAGAGGACAGAGAGGACAACACCGCCCTTCGTAATATCGCTGCCTCTCCCGCTTCCCGAGGTATACAGTCCGCCTTCCGGGCCATCGGCAAACATGGCGGATCCGTTTTTCAAAAGCGCATCCACGATCTCGTCGGAAAACAGGGTCTTCAAATAGGCCCGCAGCTCGTCCATGCTGTTCAGGCCGGGGCTGGTGACCCGGTAAAGCGTCACCTCTCCTCCCCGCTCCTCCGCCAGTATGGTGATCTGATCTGCAATGTCAAGCTCAGGCTCCCGGTATCCGGCGAACCAGCCGAACACCTCCGCCGCCTCCCGATAGGCGGCCAGTACCGTCTCGTCGTCCAGCCTGGGCTCCGGGGACGGGGTGGGCTCCGGGCTGGGTTCTGCCGACGGCTCAGGGGTGGGAGTAGGAACCGGCGGTCGGGTGGAAACGCTCTGCGTGGGCTTTGGAGTGGCCACAGGGGCAGGTATGATCGTCGGGGTGGGACGCTCCGTCTCCAGAGGCGTCACAGGTGTGGCGGTGGGTGTGGGAGCTGGGTCGGGCTTAGCCGTGACTGCCGGAGCAGAACTCAGCGCAGGGGGTTCTGTGACAGGCGGAGTCGCCGTCTCAGGGTTCTCCCCACAGCCGCTCAGCCCTATCACAAGGGCGGCGGTCAACAGCGCCAGTATCTTCTTCATGGGCAACGCCCCTCCTTTGGGCGAACGGGTCGGCTTCATGCAGCAGGGCCGCATCTTGTACACTATTTTATCCGCCTGGAACCCAAAGCGCAACTACAACTTTATGACAAAATGTCACAATGTGGCAACAGCCTTTACCCCAGAGAGGCCACAGACTCCTCCAGCCTGGCAATGAGGCCCCGGAGCTCCTCCGCCCGGGAACGCTGTCCCTCCACCACCTGGGCGGGGGCCTTGCTGACAAAGCTGGGGTTATTCAGGCGGCTCTCCAGGCCGGCGAGCTCGTTCTTTCGGGCTGCCAGTTCCTTCTCCAGGCGCTTTTTTTCCTCGGCCAGATCCACCAGCTCCGCCAGGGGCATGAAGATGCGGGCGGCAAAGGTGACCACCTCCACCATGCCCTGCTTGCGCATCTCATCGCTGCCGGCGGCCTCAGCCACGGCGGTCACGGTCACGTCGCTGGCCCAGGCCAGCCGTTTGAGAAGGGGCGCACCCTGCTCGAAGACGGCAGTCTCGGCGGTGGCAATGGTCAGATGGGCCTTCTTGGAGGGGGGCACGTTGAGCTCGGAGCGCTTGCCCCGAATGGCCCGGGTGGCCTCGATGATGAGGTCGACGGCCTTCTCCTCGGCGGGGAAATCCAGCTCCTTCTTCGCCTCCGGCCACTTTTGAAGCATCAGGTAATCCCCCTCGTGGGGCAGGGACTGCCAGATCTCCTCGGTGATGAAGGGCATGAAGGGATGGAGGAGCTTGAGCATTTCGGTGAGCACATAGCACAGCACCTGCTGGGCCTGCTCCTTGGCGCTCTCGTCCTCCCCCTGGAGCCGGGACTTGGTGAACTCGATATACCAATCGCAATAGTCGTCCCAGATGAAATCGTAGACCTTCTGGGCCGCCACACCCAGCTCATAGCTGTCCATATTCTCCGTGACGGCAGGAATGAGGGCGTTGAGCTTGGAGAGGATCCACTTGTCCTCCATGGTCAGCTCCCGGGGAAGCGCCACTTTGCCGATGGTCAGGTTCATCTGTACAAAACGGCTGGCGTTCCAGATCTTGTTGGCAAAGTTCCGCATGGCCTCGCACCGCTCCGGCAGGAAGCGCATATCGTTGCCGGGGGAATTCCCAGTGACCAGGTTGAAGCGCAGGGCGTCGGCACCGTACTGCTCCGCCACCACCAGGGGATCCACGCCGTTGCCCAGACTCTTGGACATCTTCCTGCCCTTGTCGTCCCGCACCAGGCCGTGGATGAGCACGGTGTGGAAGGGAGCCTTCCCCGTGTGCGCACAGCCGGAGAAGATCATCCGGGCCACCCAGAAAAAGATGATGTCGTAGCCGGTGACCAGCACGTCGGTGGGATAGAAGTATTTGAGATCCTCCGTCTGCTCGGGCCAGCCCAGGGTGGAGAAGGGCCACAGGGCGGAGGAGAACCAGGTGTCCAGCACGTCCTCCTCCTGGTGGATGTTGTGGCTGTGGCAGTGGCAGCACTGGGTGGGATCAGTCTCGGAGACGGTGAGCTTGCCGCATTCATCGCAAGTCCAGGCGGGGATGCGGTGGCCCCACCAGAGCTGACGGGAAATGCACCAGTCCCGCACGTTTTCCATCCAGTTGATATAGGTCTTGGAAAACCGGTCGGGGACAAACTTGGTCTCCCCTTCCCTGACCACCCGCAGGGCCTCCTTGGCCAGGGGTTCCATCTTCACGAACCACTGGGCGGAGATGAGGGGCTCCACGTCGCTGTGGCAGCGGTAGCAGGTGCCCACGTTGTGCTGGTGCTCCTCCACCTTGACGAGATAGCCGCCCGCCTCCAGGTCTGCCACGATGGCCTTCCGGGCCTCGTAGCGATCCATGCCGGAGTATTTGCCGTACCCCTCTACCACTTTTCCATTGTCGTCCAGCACCCGGATGGTCTCCAGATTGTGGCGCAGGCCCACCTCAAAATCATTGGGGTCGTGGGCGGGGGTCATCTTCACGCAGCCGGTGCCGAACTCCACGTCCACGTACTCATCCGCCACAATGGGCATCTCCCGGCCCACCAGGGGCAGGATGCACTTTTTGCCCACCATGTCCCGGTACCGCTCGTCATTGGGATTCACCGCCACGCCGGTGTCGCCCAGCATGGTCTCCGGCCGGGTGGTGGCCACGATGACGTACTTGTCCTTCTCTCCCTGGATGGGATAGCGGATATGCCACAGGTTGCCGGGCTTGTCCTTATACTCCACCTCCGCGTCAGACAGCGCGGTGACGCAGTGGGGACACCAGTTGATGATGCGGGAACCCTTGTAGATCAGCCCCTTCTCGTAGAGAGAGACGAACACATGCCGCACCGCCTTGGAAAGGCCCTCGTCCATGGTGAACCGGGCCCGATCCCAGTCGCAGGACACGCCCAGCTTCTTCTGCTGCTCCACGATGCGGGCCCCGTACTTGTGCTTCCACTCCCACACCCGTTCCAGGAACTTCTCCCGGCCCAGGTCGTAGCGGCTGAGCCCCTCGTTCTCCCGCAGGGCCTCCTCCACCTTGATCTGGGTGGCGATGCCCGCGTGGTCGGCGCCGGGGACCCAAAGGGCGGCATAGCCCTCCATCCGCTTGAAGCGGGTCAGGATGTCCTGAAGGGTGCAGTCCATGGCGTGGCCCATGTGGAGCTGGCCCGTCACGTTGGGGGGCGGCATGACGATGGTAAAGGGCTTCTTGTCCGGATCCCGGTGGCCCTGGAAGCATCCGCCCTTCTCCCACATCTCATAAATACGGCCCTCCACCTCTTGGGGCTCATAGGCCTTCGGCAGTTCCTTTCCCATTTCCTCTTCCTCCTTACAGTTTTGCCGGGGCAAGCGTTCTCCCCGTCTTTTCCTCAATAAAGGCGCCGAACCGCTCCGGCGTTCCCTTTAAAAATCCACTTTTAGGCAGGATGTACCCCGATCTGACGTTCAGAAAGAGGACAAAGTACTCTCCACTCTCCGCCAGGGAGACAAAGTCTCTGTAGCCGTGCACCACCCGCCGCTCCCCGGCAGCGGCCACCAGGTTCTCTTCACTGAAAAAGAACGTCTGCTCCAGGCCGCTGGGGGTCTTCCGGCTCACCCGCCAGGTGGTGTAATTATACCACACCGCCCCCAAGGCTACGCACAGGCCGCTGAGCAGAGTACCCAGCATCACGGTGGCATTGGCCCCCGAGGTGGCCACGCCGATGGCGCAGATGGTCAGACCCAGCAGCCCCGCCAGGAAAAGAGCCCCCCGGGTCAAAACCGTCTTTTTCTTCAGCACTGTCCTCCCCGCAATTTTCTGATAATCTACCAGCGTCTTCGCGTCCAGCACGGTCTTCACTTCAAAATCCATTGCACGCGCCTCCTTTACGAAAATAAAAACGCCCCGAGACCGTTCGGTCTCAGGGCGAAGAAGCTCTCCGCGGTACCACCTGAATTTGCGCTCATTCTCCCCTAACGCGGGAAACGGCAGCGCCTACTCTCCCATTCGGCGCCGCGGCTCCAAGGCGACCTTCCGCACCGGGGTCATGAAGCCTTGCACCGTCCGGCTCCTCTCTCCGCTTTCCCCGGGGCGTACTCCTCCCCATCATTGCCTTTGACTGGTAGTATACGCAATTTCCCAAGAAAAGTCAAGCCTTCCCTTCCGTCCCTTTGTTCCTGCGAAGAAAGCTCAGCTTGGTCTCCGAGCACACTACGGCCACAAAAATGAGGGAAAAGCCCGCCAACAGCCGCGCCGTCACCGGGTCGTGATAGAAGACCACGGAAAAGAGCACGCCGAACACCGACTCCAGAGAGAGGATAATAGCCGCTGAGGCCGGGTCAGACCAGACCTGGCCCACATTTTGAAACAGCAGGGCCACAGTGGTGCACATGACGATGAAGTACCCCAACTGGAGCAGGAGATCCCCGTCAATGACCGAGGCCGGGGGCATCTCCTGGAACAAAAACCCGCCGATCCAGGAATAGAGGGCCGCAAAGGCAAACTGGAGCGTGGTCAGCAGATAGATGTCCCTGTCCGGCGACACCTTCGCCACCGCCACGATATGTCCGGCAAAGAGAACCGCCGCCGCCAGCGTCAGCATATCGCCCACAGTGATGGAAAAGCCCTCGTTCAGGGACACCAGCCCCACCCCGGCCACACAGAGAACCGCCGCCAAAAGATTATATATGTCCGGCCGCCGCTTCATCACCAGCCAGTGGAGAAAGGGGACGAGCACGCAGTAGACCGAGGTCAGAAAGGCGCTTTTGGACGGGGTGGTCTGGGTCAGGCCAAAGGTCTGAACGGAATAGGCGGCAAAGAGAAAGCCGCCTATGACAGCTCCTCTCCACAGGTAATCCCCGGTAAATCCCCTCCATTTCTTCCAGCAGAAAAGCCCCAGCAGGACGGCTCCTCCGGTAAAACGGAGGGCAAGGAGAAAGAAGGTGGGGATCACGTCTACCGCCCCCTTCATCATGAAGAAGGAGGAGCCCCAGATAAGGGCCGCCGCGAACAGCATAGGCTTTGCCAGCCGGCGCATCATTGTTTCACTGACCATTGTCACAACTCCTTGAATATGATATCATAATAGACGAAGTGGGGTGAAAATGTGGACAAGCTCACACAGGACTTCTATGCCCGGGACACCCTTGTGGTGGCACGGGAACTGCTGGGAAAACACCTGATCCGGGTCATAGACGGTGTCCCCACCGCTCTGCGCATCACCGAGACCGAGGCTTACATCGGCCGGGTGGACAAGGCCTGCCACGCCTACAACTATAAACGCACCAAGCGTACCGAGACCCTCTTCGCCCCGCCGGGGACGGCCTATATCTACCTCATTTACGGCATGTACCACTGTCTCAACTTTGTCACCGAGGCGGAAAACGAGCCCGCCGCCGTCCTCCTCCGGGCCGGCGAAGCGGTAAGTGAGAGCGACGAGCGGATCATGTCTGTCAGGCGTTTTCACTGTACGCCGGCGGAAATGTCCTTCTATCAAAGGAAAAATTTCCTCAATGGCCCCGGCAAGCTCTGTAAAGCCCTTTCCCTTACAAAAGAGCAGAACGGCCTTTCTCTGCTGGGGGATGCGCTTTATGTTGTGGATGTCGGAGAAAGGCCCAAATCCATTCACGTCAGCAAGCGTATCGGCATCGACTACGCCGAGGAGGCCGTAGATTTTCCCTGGAGGTTCTATTTATGACGCCTGACATGATCTTCTTCGACCTGGACGGCACTCTGATCGACTCCAACGGGGTGTGGCTCCAGGTGGATCACGACTTTCTGGGCCGCCGGGGCCTTCAGGTAACGGAGGAATACCAATATGTGGTGGGCCACTCCATCTTCCCTGTGGCCGCCCAGTTTACCAAGGAATACTACCATCTCCCCGACGATCCCCAAACCATCATGGATGAGTGGCAGGCCATGGCCAGGAATGCTTACGCCCATACGATCCCCCTAAAGTCCGGGGCGCGTGAGCTGTTGGATAAGCTCCAGGCAGAGGGCCGCCCCATGGCCCTTCTCACCGCCGGTCTGCCCGCCCTGGCCATGGCGGCGGTGGAGCGGCACGGACTGGAGCGGTATTTCTGCGGCCTCTTCTTCGCCCAGGAGGCGGGTCTGGAAAAACGGGATCCCCAGGTCTACCGCATGGCGGCAGAGCGGTTCGCCGTACCCTGTCAAGGCTGCGTCCTTCTGGAGGACGCCCCCCACAACTGTGCTGCCGCTGCCTCTGTGGGCTTCCAAGTGGTGGGCGTCTACGACGATTTTTACGCCAAACAGTGGGAGGACATCCGAAAAAGCTGTCATCTGGCGGTAAAGAGTCTCACCGAGCTTCTGTGAACCGTTACAGGAACGCTCTTCCCCCGGGAAGAGCGTTCCTTCATTTTACAGCTTTTCCATGTACTGCTCCGCCGAGCGAAGCATCAGCTTCTTGGTGCCCACATTGTCGAAGGCCACCTCGATCAGGGCGTCACCCCCCATGGGGGTCAGGGTGAGGATCATGCCCTTGCCAAAGGCCTTGTGCAGCACCATCTCCCCCTTGTGGAAGTCGGGCAGGGGCGGCTGGGCCGCCCGGACGATCTTCCGCTTGGGCGCGGGCTTTCGGGGCGCAGCGGGGGTGCGGCCGCTCTGGGCCCAGCCGCCGATCTTCCGGTCGCTGACGTCCCGGCGTTCATAGCTCCTGCCGCCGTAAGGGGGCGAAAAGCTGTCCGCCTCGTCCTCCTCCCACTGGTCGTAGCCAAAGCTCCGTCTGACGCCGGTGCGCTCCTCCACCTGCCAGGCCCCGGCGCTCATGGGACTCCTTCCCGAGCGCTCCACCCGCTCCTCCGGGATCTCTCCCAAAAAGCGGGAGGGCAGGTTGGCAGAGGTGCGGCCGTAGAGCATCCGCTGATGGGCGCTGGTCATGTACAGCCGCTCCTTGGCCCGGGTCATCGCCACATAGCACAGCCGCCGCTCCTCCTCCATCTCCTCAGGGTCGCCAATGGAGCGGATACCGGGGAAGATCCCCTCCTCTACCCCCACCACAAAGACCACGGGGAACTCCAGTCCCTTGGCCGAGTGCATGGTCATCATCACCACGCTCTCCTCATTGGGATCGTGGTTATCCAGGTCGGTGTAGAGGGCGATCTCATCCAAAAAGCCCGCCAGAGACGGCTCGACGGCGTTGTCCAGATAGCTCTGGATAGAGGACTTTACCTCTCGCACGTTCTCCAGCCGGGTGCGATCCTCCACCGTGTCCTTGGCCTCCAGGGCGATGGCATAGCCGCTGTCAGCGCACACTACGTCGTAGAAATCGGTGAGCTCCAGCTCCTCCGCCTGCTCCTGCAGCTTGCGAATGAGCTCGCAGAAGGCGGCCAGCTTCCCCGCCGCCTTCTGAAGGTCTGGGTACTGCCTGGCCTCCGAGATGATCTCCCACAAAGAGCGGCCATATTGAACGGCCAGGGCCTGGGCGGTATCGATGGTCTTTTGACCGATTCCCCGGGGGGGATTGTTGATGATGCGCTGCAGGCGCAGGTCATCGCCGGGATTATTCACCACGCAGAGGTAGGAGAGCATATCCTTCACCTCCGCCCGGTCAAAGAACCGGGTGCCGCCGATGATGCGGTAGGGCACGCCGTTGCGCTTGAAGGCCATTTCCAGCTCGCGGGACTGGGCGTTCATCCGGTAGAGGACGGCGAAGTCCTTCCAGTGCCGCCCCCCGGAGTAGCCCGATAAGATCTCCGCCGCCACATACCGGGCCTCATCATCCTGATCCATGGCGGTGTACAGCTGGAGCTTGTCCCCCGCCCCTTTTTCCGTCCACAGCTCCTTACCCTTGCGGCCCTGGTTGTTCTGAATGACCTTATTGGCCGCCTCCAGGATGTTCTGAGTGGAGCGGTAGTTCTGCTCCAGCCGGATGGTGCGGCAGGCGGGATACTCCTTCTCAAAGGAGAGGATGTTCTCAATGGTAGCCCCCCGGAACCGGTAGATGGACTGGTCGTCGTCGCCCACCACGCAAAGATTCTCATAGCCTCCCGCCAGCAGTGAGGAGAGCTGGTATTGCAGATTGTTGGTGTCCTGATACTCGTCCACCAGCACATAACGGAACTTCCGCTGGTAATAGCTTCGCACCCCCTCGTCCTGACGGAGGAGGAGCACCGTGCGCAGGATCAGATCGTCAAAGTCCAGCGCGTCGGCGGCCTTGAGCCGTTTTTCATACTCGGTGTAGATCTCCGCCATGCGCATGAGTCTCCGGTCGCCCATCTTGGCGCACTGGGCGGCGTAATCCGGGGCCAGCTGCATAGCGTCCTTGGCCCGGGAGATGTACCCCAGCACGGTCTTGGGCGGAAATGCCTTGTCGTCGATGTTCAGGGATTTGATCACATCCTTCACCACCCGCTCCGAGTCAGCGGTGTCATAGATGGTAAAGGAGGTAGAATACCCCAGCTTATCGATATCCCGCCGCAGGATACGGGCGCAGCAGGAGTGGAAGGTAGACGCCCACACATCGCCCGCCGAGGCGCCCAGCATCCTGGAAAGCCGCTCCTTCAGCTCTCCGGCGGCCTTGTTGGTAAAGGTGATGGCCAAAATCGACCAGGGAGCGGCAGGCTCATAGCGGCACAGCGCCTCCGCCCGGGCCCTCCCCTGCTCTGAAGGCTGGGCGGCATAGCCCTCCAAAAAGGCCAGATCCTCCTCGGTAACCTGATCCGGAGCCATATCGCAGTCGGAGCCCTTTCCGTATTTGATGAGATTGGCCACCCGGTGGATGAGCACGGTGGTCTTTCCGCTCCCCGCCCCCGCCAGAAGCAGCAGCGGCCCCTCGGTAGAGAGCACCGCCCGCCGCTGCTCCGGATTCAAGTGGAGGAACTCCCCCTCGATGACCTTTCTCCTGGCCTTGCAAAATCTCAGCTCCTGCGCAGTATCCAGCATAATTTCTCTCCGTTCTCATGTTTTCACAGCTTGTCCGTTTTTATCTCAAAACAGCATGATCTGACTGGTCTCCGGCATCTCGTCAAAGGCGCCGGCCGCCTTGAGCTGTTCGATATGGGTCTTGGAGACCTTGGGGCAGGCGTCGGAAAATTCCTCAACGGACACAAATTCCTTCCCCACCCGCTGCTCCACAATGGATTGGGCCGCCGTCTCTCCCAGGCCGGGAATAGAGGTGAAGGGCGGGAGCAGGGTATCCTCTCCCTCTATCACGAATTCCACCGCCCCCGACCGGTATAGGTCTACCGTCTGGAATTTGAAGCCCCGCAGGTAGAACTCATAAACGACCTCCAGCGTCGTGTAGGTATCCTCCTCCACGGCGGTGGCCTTCTTCTCGTCCATCTTGGCCTTAATGCGCTTCATATTCTCCTTCACCGTCTCCATCCCCCGGCACATAATGGTGGCGTCGAAGGCCTTGGCCCGAATGGAGAAGAACGCGGCATAGAAGGCCAGAGGCCGGTGCACCTTGAACCAGGCGATGCGGAAGGCCATCATCACGTAGGCCACCGCATGGGCCTTGGGGAAGAGGTAACCGATCTTGGCCAGGGAGTCGATGTACCAATCCGGCACATTGTGCGCCCGCATATCCTCCGCCCAACCCGGTTCAAAGCCGTTCTTCTTTACCTTGCCCTTTCGTACCGCCTCCATGATCTTAAAGGCCACCTTCGGCTCCATTCCGCATTGGATCAGATAGAGCATGATGTCGTCACGGCAGCCCACCGTCTCCAGAACTGTGGCGGTGCCGTCCAGGATCAGATCCCTGGCGTTGCCCGCCCACACGTCGGTGCCGTGGGAAAAGCCGGAGAGCCGAACCAGGGTGTTAAAGTCCTGGGGCTGGGTGTCCACCAGCATCTGCCGGGTAAAGCGGGTATTGAACTCCGGGATGGCCACAGCCCCCGTCGGCCCCAAAACAGGGTCGTCCACATACCCCAGCTTCTCCGAGGAGGTAAACAGGCTCATGGTGTCCGCGTCGTCCAGAGAGATATCCGTCCGGGCGTTGACCCCCGTCAGATCCTCCAGCATGCGGATCATGGTGGGGTCATCGTGGCCCAGCATATCCAGCTTCAGCAAATTGGACTCCATAGAGTGGTATTCAAAATGGGTGGTGATGATGTCGGTGTTGGGGTCGTCGGCGGGGTGCTGAACGGGGCAGAAGTCATAGATCTCCCTGTCCTGGGGAATGACCACCATGCCGCCGGGGTGCTGGCCCGTGGTGCGCTTGACCCCGGTACAGCCCAGAGCCAGCCGGTTCTCCTCCGCCCCCGTGGCGTGCATTTCCCGCTTTTCCATGTACTTTTTTACATAGCCATAGGCGGTCTTCTCCGCCACGGTGCCGATGGTGCCCGCCCGGAAGACGTGGCTGTCCCCAAACAGTTCAAAGGTATACCGGTGGGCCTTGGCCTGATATTCGCCGGAAAAGTTCAGGTCGATATCGGGCACTTTCTCGCCGGAAAAGCCCAGGAAGGTCTCAAAGGGGATGTCAAATCCATCCTTCACATAGGGCGTGCCGCACACCGGGCACACCGCGTCGGGCATATCCGTGCCGCAGCCGTAGTGATTGACTCTGCCGAAATCAAAGTCGACGTGCTTACACTTGGGACAGCGGTAGTGGGCGGGCAGTGAGTTGACCTCCGTGATGCCGGAGAGGAACGCCACAATGGAGGAGCCTACCGAACCACGGGAGCCCACCAGGTAGCCGTGCTCCAGGGAATTCTGCACCAGCTTCTGGGCGGACATATAGATGACGTCGTACTTGCGCCGGATAATACCGGGCAGCTCCAGGTCGATACGGGCCTGCACCACCTGGGGAAGTTCCTCCCCATACAGCTTGTGAGCCTTGTCATAGACCAGCTTTTCCAACTCCTGGGCGGAATTTTCCAGCTTGGGGGCAAACAGTCCCTGGGGCAGGGGATCGATGCGTTCACACCAGTCTGCGATCATATTGGGGTCGCGAATGACCACCCGGCGGCAGTCCTCGGTGCCCAGATAGGCGAACTCCTCCAGCATCTCATTGGTGGTCTTGAAATAGATGGGCAGCGGCTTGTCACAGTCCTCAAAGCCCTTCGTATCCAGCAGGATGTGGCGGTAGGCCTCCTCCTCCGGATCCAGAAAGTGGACGTCTCCCGTGGCGCACACCGGCTTGTCCAGTTCCTTGCCCAGGGCCAGGATGGTGCGGTTGAATTCCTTCAGATCCTCGATGGTGTTGGCCACCGGCCGGCCGGTGCGCTTGTCGGGCTGAAGGAGGAAGAGATTGTTGCAGATGGGCTGGATCTCCAGAAAATCGTACCAGGAGGCGATGCGCTTGAGCTCCTCCCAGTCCTTTCCCTGGCTCACCGCGGTGTAGAGCTCTCCCGCCTCGCAGGCGGAGCCCAGGATGAGCCCCTCCCGGTACTTCTCGATCTCGCTTTTGGGCATGATGGGATAGCGCTTATAGTGCTTGAGGAAGGAATCGGAGATGAGCCGGTAGAGATTGCGCAGGCCCAGCTGATTCTTGGCGATGACGATGAGGTGCTTGGGCTGACGCTTGGCCTTTCCCTTGCCCCGCAGGGCGGTCATGGCGGGGTTGATATCCTGAAGGGTATGTACGCCCATGTCGCGGAGCATCTGGAAGAAGGGCGGCAGCATATAACCCACCGTGGCGGCGTCGTCGCTGGCCCGGTGGTGGTTGAACATAGGCAGGTTCAGCCGGTCGGCCACCGCATCCAGTTTATGCTTAGACAGGTCGGGCAGCAGGTTCTGGGCCAGGATGAGGGAGTCGATCCACGGGTTTGGCAGCTCCCGCCCCATCCGCTGGCAGGCAGCGGCGATGAAGCCCATATCGAATTCGGCGTTGTGGGCCGCCAGCGGCCGGTTTCCGGCAAAGTCCAAAAAGGCGTTCACCGCCTCCTCCTGACTGGGGGCTCCAATGAGCATCTTATCGGTAATGCCGGTGAGCTCTACGATCTCCCGGGGCAGAGTGCGCTCAGGGCTTACGAAGGTGTTGAACCGCTCGCAGACCTCCCCGTTTCGAAGCACCACCGCGCCGATTTCGATGATGACGTCATCCCGCTTGCTCAGGCCCGTGGTTTCAATATCAAAGCAGACGATCTCTCCTCGGAAATCCTGTTTGGGTGCTCCGTGTATCGCCACCCGGTCGTCCACATCGTTGAGGAAATAGGCCTCAACGCCATAGAGCACCTTGATATCCTTGGCAGCGTGCCAAGCCTCAGGGAAGGACTGGGCCACCCCGTGGTCGGTGATGGCAATGGCCCGATGCCCCCAGTCCTCTGCCCGTTTCACCGCCGCCTTGGTGGGGGTGAGGGCGTCCATAGCGGACATGGTGGTATGGAGGTGGAGCTCCACCCGCTTTTCCCAGCCGGCGGAGTCCACCCGTTTCTCCTTTTTGGTCTCCATAACGGCATAGGGCTCCAGCACCATGTCCTTGAGGTAGCTATCGTAGTTGATCTTGCCCTGAATGACAAGGGTCTGCCCCTCCCGCACGCCATTGACCAGGCTCTTTGCCTCCTCCGCCAGACAGAATTTGTTGATCCGGATGGAGCCGGTGTAGTCGGTAATGTCGAAGCTCACCACCCAGGCTCCACGCTTTTTCAGCTCCCGGTGGTTGACGAAGAACACGTCTCCCTTGACGATGACGGCGCCCATATCCAGGTTAAGATTTCTCATCTCCACCGCTTCGCCCTTGATCTCCCGGCGGCCATAGATGAGCTTGCCCCCGCTCTTGCCGGAGCCCTTCTTCTCTCCTCCCTTGCCGGAGGAGGACTTGCGCAGAGCCGCCAGGGTCTGGCGGCGAATGGCCTCGGTACGCTGGAAGGCGTCCATGCCCTCTGTCTCCTCCGCGGGCGGCTCCGGCGTGGGCAGCTCCTCCGGCGGAGGCTCCGGCAGGGGGGGCTGCTCCTCTGCCGCGGAAGGTTCTCCTCCGGCGCTTTCCTCCCACAGCAGCTCCAGCTCCACCTTGGCCACACCATAGGCGGCGGCCAGCTCAGCCTGCACCCGCTGGCTCAGCTCGTGGAAGACCGGCCGGTCACAGTTGGCCTTGATGCGAATGGTGCGGGCGGCCTTGTCCACCACCGCCTTCTCCACCCGCCAATTCACCACCTGCACCAGCACGTCCCGCTCCGGACGGTAGGCACTGAACAATTTCAAAAATGAGGGGAATTCCTGTGCCATGCTCTCAAACTCCTTGGTAAAAGGGCCTCGCGCGCCCTAAAATTCATCCCTTCGCTCCCCTTCGGCCCTCTCCGGCCAGTCAGAGCGTATCGATCAGGCGGAACAGCTCCTCCACCAGCTGTTCCCGGGGCACCTTCTTCACGATCTGCCCCCGTTGGAAGAGAAGGCCCTCCCCCACGCCGCCGGCGATGCCCACATCGGCGGCGCTGGCCTCGCCGGGGCCGTTGACCACACAGCCCATCACGGCCACGGTGATGGGCTTGTCCACTCCCGTCAGCCGCTTTTCCACCTCGTTGGCCAGACCGATGAGGTCGATGCGGGTGCGGCCGCAGGTGGGGCAGGAGATGAGCTCCGGGCCCTCCCGGCGCGCGCCGGCGGCCTTCAAAATATCCCGGGCGGCATAGACCTCCTCCACCGGGTCGGCGGAGAGGGACACCCGGATGGTATCCCCGATGCCCAGGGCCAGCAGACCCCCGATGCCCACGGCGGACTTCAGGATCCCCATTTTGGGCGTTCCCGTCTCGGTCACGCCGATATGTAAGGGATAGTCGCATTTCTCGCTCATCAGCTTGTAGGCAGCCATGGTGATGGGCACGGAGGAGGACTTGAGAGAGACGCAGATATCCTCGAAGCCGCAATCCTCCAAAAGCCTGATATGGCCAAAGGCGCTGTCCACCAGGGCCTGCGCCGTCACGCCGCCATACTTTTCCAGCAGGGGCTTTTCCAGCGAGCCGCCGTTGACGCCGATGCGGATGGGGATGCCCCGCTCCTTGCAGGCCCCGGCCACCGCGGCCACCCGGTCACGGGCGCCGATGTTGCCGGGATTGATACGCACCGCGTCGCAGCCCTGGGCCACACATGCCAGCGCCAGCTTATAATCAAAGTGGATGTCCACCACCAGGGGGATGGAGATGGCGCTTCTGATCTCCCCCACCGCCTGGGCGGCGGCCATATCGGGCACAGCCACCCGGATGATCTCACACCCGGCGTGTTCCAGGCCCTTGATCTGGGCCACGGTGGCCTCCACGTCCTGGGTGGGGGTATTGCACATGGATTGGATGGTGACCGGCGCGCCCCCGCCAATGGGGACGTCTCCGACCCTAATTTGTCTCGTCATGTTCCCATACTCCTTGAAAACGGCAGGCCGCGCACAGCCTACATCCCAAATTGTTTCAAAATGTCGCTGATGGTCACTGCCAGCATAAGTGCCATAAGGCAGGCAAAGCCCGCCGCGGAGACCCATCCCTGATACTTGGGCTCCAGCTTCCGGCCCCGAAGGGCCAGCAGGAGGCCGTTGACGGCCATAAACAGCACCTGCCCTCCGTCCAGTGCCGGAATGGGCAGAAGATTCATCACCGAGAGATTGATGGAGATAAAGGCCACGAACCACAAGATCTCCGTCATCGCCCCCAAAAAGGCGGATCTTCCGTCCTCCTGGGCGTCCTGGGCCCCTTTCTCTCCGATGTCTCCCACCATGTCCACGATGCCCACCACCCCGGACATGTCCCGGAAGCCCACGCTGCCGGTGACCAGGTCGCCTAAACTCATCCACACCATGCGGACGTAGTCCACCGCCTGATACCAGGTGTTTTTCAGCAGCACCAAAGGACTGTTGGCCTCCGTGTTCACCCGAACGCCGAGCAGCAGCTCATTTCCGCTGCGGACAAGCCGATAATTCTTCAGTGCCAGCCGCTCTCCATCCCGGCGAATCTCCAGATCCACCAGGTCGTCGCCGCCCCTGGCGATAAAAAGGGAGATGTCCGCAGTGAGATGGATGGCATGGCCGTCCACGGTCAAAATGCGGTCACCCGGCAGCAAAAGCTCCTGGGCGGCGGGGCTGCTGACCTCTGCCACCACGGGAGTGGAGAATCGCTCCTGGGGCAGAAAAAAGCACAGGATGATGAAAAAGCCGGTCAAAAAGTTCATAAACACTCCGGCCAGCAGGATGATGAGCCGCTGGTACCAGGACCGGTTTGGAAAGGCCCGGGGATCATCGGATATCCCCTCCTCTTCCCCCTCCATGGCACAGAAGCCGCCGATGGGCAGGGCGCGAAGAGAGTACTCCGTCTCCCCACCCTGTCGGTGGAGAAGCAGCGGGCCCATCCCGATGGCAAACTCATTGACCTTGACGCCGCAGAGCTTGGCGGCTGCAAAGTGGCCAAACTCATGGAGGGCGATGAGGATCCCGAACATGAGGATAGCGGCGAGGATATAGAGCATAGCGGGCCTCCGTTCCAAAAATCAGAGCCAATATTTCACACGGGCCTGGACAAATACAGCGCGGCCTTGCACAACCAAAAAGTCCTATGCCCCAAGAACGGCCCGGCGCGCGGCGGCATCCGCCGCCAGAATGTCCTCCAGGGAAGGTTTTTGCGTCACAGGGACTGTATCAAGGGCCTGCAAGACCCGGTCAAAAATGGACAAAAAGGGGATCTTCTCGCTTAAAAACAGCGAGACCGCCGCCTCGTTGGCACCGTTCAGGATGGCAGTGGCGGTGCCCCCCGTCTCCGCCGCCGATCTGGCCAGGGCGAGGCAGGGGAAGGTCTCCAAGTCCGGCCGGGCAAAGGTGAGGTTGGGGCAGGTGAACAGATCCAGCGTCTCCGCTGGGCCGGGGACACGCCGGGGATAGGTCAGGGCGTACTGGATGGGCAGGCGCATATCCGGCGCGCCCAGCTGCGCCAGGAGGGCGTTATCACAGTATTCCACAAGAGAGTGAATGATACTCTCCCGGTGGATCACCACAGAAATTTTTTCAAGGGACATGCCGTAGAGCCGCATAGCCTCGATGACCTCCAGGCCCTTGTTCATCATGGTCGCGGAATCCACGGTGATCTTGGCCCCCATGGCCCAGTTGGGGTGCTTGAGGGCGTCTTGAAGGGTAACGGCCTCCAGATCCTTTTTGGTCTTTCCAAAAAAAGGCCCGCCGGAGGCGGTTAGAATGAGGCGTTTCACTTCTCCCCGGTCGCGGTTGCCCTCCAGGCACTGAAACAGGGCGGAGTGCTCTGAATCTACAGGGATGATCTCAGCCCCGCAGCGGCGAGCGGTGTCCATCACCAGCTCTCCGGCACAGACCAGGGTCTCCTTGTTGGCCAGGGCTACCCTTCTCCCCTGCTCCAGCGCCGCCAGCGTGGGGCGCAGGCCCACCATGCCCATAACCGCAGTGAGTACGATATCGGCCTCGTCCTGCGTGGCGGCCGCTACAAGGCCCTCCATCCCCTCGGCCACCTTCACGCCGGTATCCGCCAGCTTGACCCGCAGGGTCTTGGCGGCCGCGGCATCCATGCAGACGGCCAGCCGGGGCTTATATTTGCGGCACTGGGCCTCCAACAGCTCCACACTGCGGTTCGCCGTCAGTGCGGAAACTTGGAGGCCCAGTGCTTCTATGACCTCCAGGGACTGCCGGCCGATGGAGCCGGTAGAGCCCAGGAGGGAGACGGTCTTTTTCATGGGATCACCTTATCTTATTTCAGGATAGGCAGAAGACGCAGAAGCAGCTCGATCAGCGGGGCGCAGAAGATGACGCTGTCAAAGCGATCCAAAATGCCTCCGTGGCCGGGGAGGATATTGCCGAAGTCCTTGATACCGTACTCCCGCTTGATACAGGAGAAGGACAGGTCGCCCAGCTGGGAGACGACGCTGCCCACGGCGCCATAGAGGGCCAAAAGGGCATAGTTGACACTGCGGTCAAGGCCAAAGCCTTTCTCCCAAAGAAGGCCGTAGGCCATGGTGCAGACCACCGCCCCCACAAGGCCGCCCACCGCGCCCTCCACCGTCTTTTTGGGCGAGAGGTCAGGGGCCAGCTTGTGCTTGCCGAAGAGCAGCCCGGCAAAGAGGGCGCAGGCGTCAGAGAGAAACGCCACCACAAAGGGAAGCAGAATGGTCATCTGCCAGTCCCCACGCAGCCGCAGCCGCACCAGGGAGCTGAGGAACCAGGGGATGAACACCGTCAAAAAGAAGGCTCCACCCAGCCGCTCCAGGCCCAGGGTATTGCGGCTGTATATGGCTTCCGCGAAAAGGAGGGTCACATAGACGAAAAGCCCCGCCAGAGCGTACTCCGCCCTGGCGCCGCTGTACTCCCACAGGGGGATCAGCGCGCCCAGCGCGATGGAATAGGCCGCAATGCGGGTATGCTTGAGGAAGTTCGTCGCGCACAGAGCCTCGTATACGGCGATGGCGCAGACCACCGCCAGGGCAAGGGAGACGGCCACCTCCGGCAGAGCATAGACGATGAGCAGGATCAGCGGGATGAAGACCACCGCTACCATGACTCGTTTGAACAAATCAAATCCCTCCAAAACGGCGGGAGCGGCCCTGATAGGCCGCCAGCGCCTTGCGAAGCTCCTCTTTGCTGAAATCGGGCCAGTTCACGTCGGTAAAATAGAACTCGGAATAAGCCGACTGCCACAAAAGAAAGTTGGATGTGCGCTCCTCCCCGCCGGGGCGGATCACCAGCTCCGGATCGGGAAGGCCGGAAGACCAGAGATACCGGGAGAAATCCTCCTGTGTCAACTCCTCCGGCTTTTTCTGGCCTGCGGCGCAGTCGGCGGCAAAGGCCCGCGCGGCCCGGACAAGCTCGTCCCGGCCACCGTAGTTGACGCAGATGTTCACCTGGCAGCCCTCAAAGCGGCCGGAGTCGCGCTGCACTGTCCGACACAGCTCCCGCAGCTCCGCCGGCAGCTGGGTCAGGTCGCCAAAGAAGGTAAAGCGCACCTTCTCCTTCTCCATATCCCGGACAGCCTCCAAAAGATATTTCTTCAAAAGGCCCATAATGGCAGAGACCTCCTCCGCCGGACGTTTCCAGTTCTCGGTGGAAAAGGCGTAGACGGTGAGGTACTCGATGCCGATGTCCCGGCAATAGGTGGCGATGGTGCGAAAGGTCTCCGCACCGGCGGCGTGGCCCGCCGTCCGGGGCAGGCCGCGGGCCTTTGCCCAGCGGCCGTTGCCGTCCATGATGATGGCGATATGCCGGGGCAGGCGGCTGAAATCCACCTTGGCCTCAGTCTTTTTTCCGAACAGAGGCACGGCAAAGCCCCCCTTCCAAAGGCAAAGGATCTCCCGCCGGAGAGCCGGCGGGAAACCAAAACTTAAACGGCCATGAGCTCCTTTTCCTTCTTGGCGCTCATCTCGTCCAGCTGCTTGCAGTACTTGTCGGTCAGCTCCTGAAGCTCCTTTTCGCAGAGCTTCCGGTCATCCTCGGTCATCTCGCCCTTCTTCTCCTCCGCCTTCAGCTTATCCATGGCGTCTCGGCGGATATTGCGCACCGCAACCTTGCCGTTCTCCGCATACTTCTTCACCTGCTTGGTCAGCTCCTTGCGGCGCTCCTCGGTAAGCTGGGGGAAGAGAAGGCGGATGACCTTGCCGTCGTTCTGAGGGTTGATACCCAAGTCGGAGGTCTGAATGGCCTTCTCAATGACTTTCAGCAGCGTCGTATCCCAGGGCTGGATCATCAGGCTCCGGGGGTCGGGGGAAGAGATAGTGGCCACCTGCTGGATGGGGGTGGGCGTGCCGTAATAGTCCACGGCGATTTTGTCCAGAACGGCAGCGTTGGCCCGGCCGGCCCGGACGGAGGCGAAGTCGCTCATGACCACATCCATGGTCTTTTGCATTTTGGCGTCATATTCCTGATTGAATTCCTGCATGATAAGCCTTCCTTTCCTTAATCCGATCATTGTACTTTATGGGTGCTTTTACTCCCGAATGACAGTGCCGATCTTTTCTCCCATCACCGCCCGGTAGATATTCTCCGGGTCTTTCAGGGCGAAGAGAAGGACGGGGATCTTGTTGTCCATAGAGAGGCTGGTGGCAGTAGAATCCATGACCTGCAGGTGCCTGGAGAGCACCTCGTCGTAAGTGATGGCCTCAAACTTCACCGCGGCGGCGTCCTTCTTGGGATCGGCGGAGTAAACACCGTCGATGTTCTTGGCCAGAAGGATCACGTCGGCGTCGATCTCAGCCGCCCGAAGCACTGCGGCGGTATCTGTGGAGAAGAAGGGATTGCCGGTACCGCAGCCAAAGATGACCACCCGCCCCTTCTCCAGGTGCCGAATGGCCCGGGAGCGGATGTAGGGCTCGGCAATGGAGCGCATCTCGATGGCGGTCTGCACCCGCACCTCCACGCCGTTCTGTTCCAGCACATCGGCCACGGCCAGGCAGTTAAGGGTGGTGGCCAGCATACCCATGTGGTCGGCCCGGGTGCGCTCCATCCGGTCGCCGCCGTCCTTCAGGCCGCGCCAGAAGTTGCCGCCGCCCACCACGACGCCCACCTGAACGCCTTGGGCAATACATTTTTTGATGACCTGACTGACCCGGCCGATGACGTCGAAGTCCAGCCCGCGGCCCACTTCCCCTGCCAGGGCCTCCCCGCTGATCTTCAGCAGAACTCTGTGATATGCCGGTTTTGCCATATCCGCGCCCCCTTTGATAATGGTGTGGTTCATCGCTCCTATTTTAATATAGATTTCCAATTTTGCATAGGGGGAGACGCAGAATTTTTACAAATGTTTTTTCCCGAAGACGCAAAAATTCCCCGGAGCGCTGCGCTCCGGGGAACTTGAATGGAATCGGCGCCGGTTTATGACAGGTCTTCCCGCAAAAGCTCCCGCAAAACGGCACAGAGGGTTTTCATCTCCTCATCGGTGCCAATGGTGATACGAAGGTAATTGGAAATTCGGGGCTTGTTCCACCAGCGCACCAGGATCCCCCTCTCCCGAAGGCCGTCCAGCAGCTTCTTGGCGGGCACCTTGTCATGGCTGACAAAAAGGAAATTGGCCGCCGAATCGCATACGTGGAAGCCCATGCGTTCCAGTTCATTGGCAGTATACGCGCGGGTGGTGATGATCTTGTTTGCGGTGCACTGAAAGTAGGCCACATCCTCTATCGCGCCGATGGCCCCGGCCTGGGCCAGCCGGTCTACGGGATAGGAATTGAAGGAATCCTTCACCGTATTGAGCGCGGCGATAAGTCCCTCGCCGCCAATGGCGAAGCCCACCCGGAGCCCGGCCAGCGAGCGGCCCTTGGAGAGGGTACGCACCACCAGCAGGTTGGGATAGCGGCTGACCAGCTTCACGGCGGAGTAGGCGCCAAAATCTATGTAGGCCTCATCCACCAGCACCACCCGGTCACTGTGGGCTTCAATGATGGCGCGCAGGGCGGTCTCATCCAGCTCCCGGCCCGTGGGGGCGTTGGGGTTGGCCAGGACGACGCCGCCACAGGGGGCCAGGAAGGGCTCCACAGGGAGAGAGAAGTTCTCGTCCAGGGGGATCTCCTCATAGGGGATGCCGTAGAAGTCCGCGAAGACGGGATAGAAGGAGTAGGTCACATCGGCAAAGCGGATGGGGCGGTCAGGATCGAAAAAGGCCGGGAAGGCCAGGGAGAGCACCTCATCGGAACCATTGCCCACAAAGACCTGCTCCGGCCTGACGTCCAAAGACTGGGCAATGGCCCGGCGCAGCTGGGTGCAGGCAGGGTCGGGATAGAGGCGCAGAGAGCCGTCGCCGGCAGCCTCCCGAATGGCCTTTACCGCCATAGGCGAAGGGGGATAGGGATTCTCGTTGGTGTTGAGCTTGATATAGTGCCCGCCGTCCTTGGGCTGCTCGCCGGGAATATAGGGGGTCAGGCCCCGGCAGCGCTCACTCCACAATTCTTTCATCCTTCCGCCTCCGTCCGTATGATCTTCTTCACGTTCTTTTCCGCCTTGGCCCGGGGGATCATAAGCTCGTGCCCGCACTGGACGCAGCGAAGCTTGAAATCCATACCCACGCGGAGCACCTGCCATTCCCGGCTTCCACAGGGATGGGGCTTTTTCAGTTCCAGTCGGTCGCCCACACGGATGTCCATGACCGCTTCTCCCCTTTTTGTTCAGTTATCCTCATTATAGGTGCCCTTTTTCTCCCTGTCAATTCCTCTTGTCCCTTTGCATATCATATCTCATCCAGAAAATTACAGGGCAACAGCGGAAAGGATTTGGTGAAATTGACGAGGCGATTTCTCCCGGAGGGCCGGCTGCTGGAGACAGAGGAGAACAAGGCTCTTTGCGGGACGCTGCAGGGCCTGCGCCAGGCCATGGAGGAAGAGACGATCCTGGAGGGGATCGCCCTTCTCAGTGACGAAAATCATGATCTTTTAGTAAGGGTCGGCCCCTTCACAGGCCGTATTCCACGGGAAGAGGCGGCCCTAGGAATTGCTGAGGGCACGACCCGTGATATCGCTATTTTATCCAAGGTCGGGAAGGCGATTTCCTTTACAGTTCAGGCCGTGGAGACTTCCAAAGCGGAGCCCGGCCTCCTCCTCTCCCGGCGGCGGGCCCAGGAGCTGGCGATGGCGCACGTTTTGGAGGCCTGGGAGCCGGGGCTGGTCGTCCCCGCCACAGTGACCCATCTGGAACCCTTTGGCGCCTTCGTGGACATCGGGTGCGGCGTCCCCTCCATGATCGGAGTAGAGCGGCTCTCCGTCTCCCGTATCGCCCACGCAAATCAGCGGCTGACCCTGGGCCAGGAGATCTACGCCGCGGTGCTGGGCGTTGACAAAGCCCAGCACAGGGTGCTCCTCACCCACCGAGAGCTGCTGGGCACCTGGGAGGAAAACGCCGCCCTGTTCCGCCCGGGGATGACAGTGCCGGGATATGTGCGGGGCATCAAGGATTACGGCGCCTTTGTGGAGCTGACTGCCAACCTCTCGGGCCTGGCGGAATGTAAGGAGGGGCTGCGGGAGGGCGGCCGGGTGTCGGTCTACATCAAGTCCATCCTGCCGGAGCGGATGAAGCTGAAGCTGCTAGTCATCGACCCTCTCCCCGACAAACCGCTCCCGGAGCCGCCCCGGTATTTTATCACCCAGGGGCGGCTGGAGCGCTGGCAGTACGCCCCGGCGGGATGCCTGAAAGCCGGCGGCGAGACTGTGTTCCAATGACAAACAGGCCCGGAAGCATCCAAACGCTTCCGGGCCTGTTTTTTCACAAATTGCGGACTACGCCGAAGATCACCAGCAAGATGGCCAGGGTCAGCCAGGCTCGATCCTCCCAACGGGCGGGCCCTCTCCCCTTCACATAGCCTATCCCCCGCCAGGCCAGCAGCACGGCCACCGGCGGCAACGCCAGACAGAGGGCGGGATTGGCCGCCCAAGCCCCGGCCCAGTCTCCCCGGAGAAGGGCAATGCACAGCCGGGACACCCCGCAGCCGGGGCAGAGCAAGCCTGTCAAGCGGTAAAAGGGGCAGGGCAGTCCCACCCCCAGGCGCGCCATTGCCCAGGCATACCCCAGGCCCAAAAGCAGAAGCGCCGTCAGCCAGGCCAGCAGGCGCCTCAGCCGTGCCTCAGAGGCCGCCATAGCCCTGGAATTTGTTCAGCTCGCTCTGCATAAGGGCAAGGGAGATGATGTCCAGCCCGAAAAGGCCGAGCACCAGGTAGAGGATCCCCTGGGTGCCGCCGGGAGTGCCCCGGGCCTCATCCAGGATCTGGCCCATCTTATAGTTCCAATATAGGCCATAGATCCCACAGGTAATGATCGTCAGCAGGATGACCATGCCTCCGTCCACGCCCATGGGATAGCCGCTGACCTCCTGAACATCATTGTGGATGCAGTACACCCAATAGAGACCATAGATACCGCAGGTGATGATGGACAGGACGATACACATACCAACGCTTCTCTGCTGCTTCATTTGACGCGCTCCTCTCGCTTTTTTCTTCCGGGGATGCGGCCTGACTCAGCCTTCCTCCCCCTTGATCTTGTCCCAATACTGCTTGGCGGCCTGCTCCGTCTTGTTATCGCCATAGAAGTAGTACCGCGTCCCCACAAGCTGATCCGGCAGGTACTGCTGGGCCACCCAGTGGCCGGGGAAGCTGTGGGGGTAGAGATAGCCCTGCTCCCGCTCCATCCCCGCCGAGTCTGCGTGGACATTCTGCAGATGGCGGGGATAGTCCCCGATCTTCCCCGCCTTCACGTCCGCCCGGGCGGCGCCGATGGCCTCCACCACCGAATTGGACTTGGGCGCTGTGGCCAGTAAAATAGCGGCCTGGGCCAAGGGAAGCTGCGCCTCGGGAAGGCCCAGCTGCAGCGCGCTGTCCACACAGGCCTTCACGATAGCCACCGCCTGGGGGTAGGCCATGCCCACATCCTCGCTGGCTGAGCAGAGCAGCCGCCGGATGGCGGTGATCATATCCCCCGCCTCCAAAAGCCGGGCCAGGTAATGGAGGGCGGCGTCCGGGTCGGAACCCCGAAGAGACTTCATAAGGGCGGAGGCGATATCGTAGTGGTCGTCCCCCTCCCTGTCGTAACGCATGGCGGAGCGCTGGGCCACCGTCTGAGCGTCGGGCAAGGTGACGGTGAGGGTCTTTCCCTTCCTGGGCGCGGAGTTCATCAGCAGCTCCACGGCGTTCATGGCTTTGCGGCAATCTCCGCCGCAGGCCACCGCCAGGTGGTCTATCACCCCCTCCTCCAGCTTGGCCTTGGCGCCCAGCCGCTCCGACATCAGGCGAAAGCCCCGCTCCACAGCGGGCTTCAAATCGTCGGCGGTGAGGGGCTTGAACTCAAAAACACTGGAACGGGATAGGACGGCATTGTAGACGTAGAAGTACGGATTTTCCGTGGTGGAGGCGATCAGGGTCACATCTCCCCGTTCAATGACCTCCAGAAGAGATTGCTGCTGTTTTTTATTGAAGTACTGGATCTCATCCAGGTACAGCAGCACCCCCTCAGGGGCCAGAAGAGTGCCCACCTGGCCGATGATCTCCTTCACATCAGACAGGGACGCAGTGGTGGCGTTGAGCCGCCGCAGGGCCCGGTTGGTGCGTTTGGCGATGATGTTGGCTACCGTGGTCTTCCCCGTACCGGAGGGGCCGTAGAAGATGAGGTTGGGGATATCTCCGGTCTCGATGATCCGCCGGAGAAGACCTCCCTGCCCCAGGATATGCTTCTGGCCTACCACTTCATCCAACGTTTCAGGGCGTATTTCGTCCGCTAAGGGGCGGTATGCCATGGCTTTCACCTCCAAAGGCAAGAATGGGGAGGAAAATTTCCTCCCCATTCTAACATACGTTCGATAGATTGTAAAGGTGGTTTTTCCCCGCTCAGCCCTCGTAAAGAGGGTACTTGGCGGTGAGGGCGGCCACCATGGAGCGGATCTCGTCGGCCTTGGCGTCAAAGTCCTTGGCGGCCAGGGCAATGCACTGGGCAATGACCGCCATCTCCGGCTCCTGAAAGCCTCGGCTGGTGACGGCGGGCGTACCCAGGCGCACGCCGCTGGTGACAAAGGGCTTCTCCGGGTCGTTGGGAACGGCGTTTTTGTTGGCGGTGATATGCACTTCATCCAGCCGCCGCTCCAGCTCCTTACCGGTGAGTCCCATGCGCCGCAGATCCAGCAGCATCAGGTGGTTGTCCGTGCCCCCGGAAACCAGGTCGAATCCCTCAGAGAGCAGGGCGTTGGCCAGGGCGGAGGCGTTTTTCACGATCTGCTCCTGGTAGGTCTTGAACTCCGGCTTCAGCGCCTCCCCGAGGGCGACGGCCTTGGCGGCGATGACGTGCTCCAGCGGGCCGCCCTGGCTGCCGGGGAAGATGGCGGAGTCGATCTTCTTGGCGTGCTCCTCCTTGCAGAGGATCATACCGCCCCGGGGCCCCCGAAGGGTCTTGTGGGTGGTGGTGGAGACCACATCGGCGTAGGGCACGGGATTCGGATGGAGCCCCGCCGCCACCAAACCGGCGATATGGGCCATATCCACAAAGAGATACGCCCCCACCTCGTGGGCGATGTCGGCAAAGGTCTTGAAGTCGATGATCCGGGGATAGGCGGAGGCCCCGGCGATGATCATTTTAGGCTTTTCCTTTTTGGCGATCTGGCGAACCTTGTCGTAGTCGATGCGGCCGTCCTCTCCCACGCCGTAGAAGACCATGCGGTAGTTCTTGCCGGAGAAGTTTACGGGGGAGCCGTGGGTCAGGTGGCCGCCATTGCTGAGATCCATGCCCAGCACCGTATCACCGGGGGTACACAGGGCGGCGTAGACGGCGTAGTTGGCCTGGGCTCCGGAGTGGGGCTGGACATTTGCATGATCGGCGCCGAAAAGCGCCTTCGCCCGGGTTCGGGCCAGCTCCTCCGCCACGTCCACACACTGGCAGCCGCCATAGTAGCGCTTGCCGGGATAGCCCTCGGCGTACTTATTGGTCAGCACGCTGCCCTGGGCCAGCATCACCGCCGGACTGGTGAAGTTCTCCGAGGCAATCAGCTCGATGTTGCGCTGCTGTCGGGCGTACTCAGCCTTTACAGCCTCTCCAAGCTCGGGATCCCGGGCGGCGATGTAGTCCATCATCTCTTTCAGCATAATTCTTTCCCCCTTGTGGTATTTTCCTGTCGCATTTTTCGATTTTCTATGATACAATATTTTCACCGATTTTTCAAGGGGAGATCAGGTCATGAGAAAAAAAGAACGCGCCGCCCTTATTGTCGAGGCATTAAAAAAGGAGTATCCGGAGGGCATCTGCTCCCTTCAATATCCCAAGCCCTACGAGCTTTTGTTCTCGGTGCGGCTGTCCGCCCAGTGCACCGATGAGCGGGTCAACCAGGTCACCCCCGCCCTCTTTGCCCGCTTCCCCACTTTGGAAAGCTTCGCTGACGCAGAGGTGCGGGAGGTGGAGGAGCTGATCCACTCCTGCGGGTTCTTCCGGGCCAAGGCCAAGGACATTGTGGGTTCGGCGCAAATGCTCCTGCGGGACTATGGCGGACGGGTTCCCGACACCATGGAGGAGCTTTTGAAGCTGCCCGGCGTGGGGCGGAAGACGGCCAACCTCATTTTAGGGGACGTATACAACACCCCCGGGGTGGTCATCGCCGACACCCACTGCATCCGCATATCCGGGCGGCTGGGCCTCACCGATGGCACCAAGGATCCGGGCAAGGTGGAGCAGCAGCTGCGCAAGGTGCTTCCCGGTGAGGAATCCAATGATTTCTGCCACCGGCTGGTGCTCCACGGCCGGGCCGTGTGTACGGCCCGGGTACCCTACTGTGAAAAGTGTGTCCTGCGGCCATGGTGCGATACCTTCAGCAAGAAATAACTATAGGGGGACGGAAGCCTCGCGCTCCGTCCCCCTTGACTTTTTATTGCCGGGCCAAAGGAAAAAGCTATGGCCTGATCACTCGGCAAAAATCCGGTTTGCTGCTCGCTCCATCTCTTGTATCTCACACGCGCAGCGCAGCGTAATCTTTTTCCCAGACGCTTTATCCCGGAATGAGATCGTCGCATATTTTTCCGCTTCATCTATGGGCGTTATATCCGGTTCCCGTTCATTATAAGAAACAAAGAAACTATATTCCTCCACATCTTCCCGCCGATAAACTCTCAGTCTGGGATCTTCCATAAACGTTTTCCGATCCAAACTCAAAATTGCCTGCCGATTTTCCCAACGCAGTTTGATTTTTCTGCTCTTTTTACACATATACAAAGCGTCATGTGTCAGTAAGCAGATATAATTTTGCGTCCAGGAAAGCAAATGTTTTTGCTCACAAAGCAGCCAAAGCTCAGTTTTATCCCTCAACGCCGTCACTGTCCTTCCTCTACTACCGCAGGGTAGCAGGTAATTGTAACATGTATGCGCTCTCCGGCCAAAGCTCCTGTCAAAACCGCACTCAGCAGGCCACCGGCCAAGACCGCCCGGGAACCTGCCCGCAAACAGGCTTGTGCGCCCACCGCCGCCCCCAATACAAAAGCGGACACCAATAGCGTGTAGCCTATCGCCCGGATCCAGTTTTCACGGCTTCGCTCCCGGCACGCACCGTATAGGAACTGTCCTACCGACCGCAGATTTCCTGTACAGATCGTGGTATTGTGCGCACCCCATCGACTGACACGGAATAAGCACAGCTGAAATCCCGTAACAAACGACAAAGTCGTATTGACCCAGCTGTCCGGCACAGACGCAGGCACATAGCCTATTGCCAGCAAAACCAGTGTCTCTGCCAACAGGGCCCGGATCCTCCAACTATGTTCTTTTCCCGTATGATTTTTTACCCACTCGCTGGCAACCGCCCCAAAAACGCAGGCGATGACCGGGACAAGGCAATTCCATGCACCATCAAGATTTCCTTGGGCAAGGTAAATACCCAATTTTGCCACGTTCCCAGTGTGATTGTTGGCAAAGACTCCGCCTCGGGTCATGTATGTATACGAGTCTAGGAAGCCGCCCAAAAAAGTAATGCCGGCCAAAAACAGGGTGCGTTCCGCCATAGGGCTATACATCTGTTTCATCCTATCCCTCCATTATCTCATACAAGAAAATGACTGCGCCGCTCCTCACTGGCGGGCAGCCATTTTCTCACAGTATATATTTATTTTACAGGAATTTGACCATAAGGCCTGCAATAAACACGGACAGCAGTGTTACAGATGCAAAGCCGGAAATGACATAAGCGGTTGCCAGTCTGCTCTCAATGGCATTATACTCTTCATCATTCTGTGCTACTGCTTTAGCGATCTCGTCCACCACAAGCTGAGTACCAGGATAGCCGATCATTTGGCACATTGCCACGCCAATGGAGAGATCCTTATCTCCCAGGATCCGCCATGCGGGGGTAAATTTGAAGACCACAAAGATGGCGAGCATCGCCACCGCGAAAATGACCAGCACCCGGAACCCGATGGTGGGGACCACAGAGATATCAACTTTACCCAGAGAGGGGATCACAGAGGCCAGCGCCAGCCAGCTGAATACGCCATGGGCATTTCCCTTTGTCTTCTGGAAATTGGGCGGAACCAGGCCAAAGGCTCTGGCGGCGATCCCCAGCACCATGCTCCAGATCGTAGCGCTGATACCGGTCAAAGAGCCCAGCGCAGTCGCAATGTAGGCGGCCACCGCTCCAATGGCAAGACAGACAAAGACCGTGTAGTACTTTGCATGCTTTTCATAAAAGGCGGGCTTGCGGTCTTTATCCTGCGCCCCGCTCACAACCTTGGCGGCAAGCTGATCATTTCTCATAGCCTCCACCACTCTGTTGGCATAGCGCAGACCGCAGCGGGAGGCGGGAAGTGTGCCGAAAAACTTCTGCACGGCAAATACGAAGGCAGCCAGAGCGGCGGCCTCAGTAAATCCATTCGCATTGGCCGCATCTTGAACGATCGTCAGCGCGGCAATACCGCCTGTAAGTACAGGGGCGGAAACCATAGCCGCCTCCTTGCTGATGATGGGGATGACCGCTATACAGGCCACCACGGCAATCAGCATACTCAGGCAGGATGCGACAACGGTACGCCACTCCCGCTTCAGTTGTCCCAGGTCTACGGTGGTGCCCATATTGAACAGCAGGAACTGGATCGAAATGGTACACATACTGGTAAGCCCGGCAGTATTGATAATGTCCGAGGGCAGGATCTTGGTCAAAAACAGCACCAGGAAGCCCACCATGATAACAAACATGGACGAGATCTTCGCCTTGGTTATCGTGCCAATCATGTCGCCTACCGCAAAAACCAGAAGCACGATCATCAAAGCCTGAAACATTGACATTTTATTTTCCTCCCTCTTTCTCTATTGAGCCGCGTTATCTGTCGCTTCCAAATATGTTCCCAGCAGCATTTTCAGCCCCACCAGCATCCCCCGCTCACCAAGAACCATATCGCAGCTGTGGCGGGCCCCACCGGTGCGGGGATCGTCCTTCTCCCGGGTCCCGATGGTAAAATAGGCGCCGGGATACTCCTCCAAAATATAGGAAAAATCTTCTCCGCCCATGATATCCTGGGATTCAATGTTCTCAAAGCCCAGCTTCTCCGCTGCTTGAAGGGCAAATTTGTAATCCTCCCCCCGATTGATGACCGCCGGGTACCCAATGACGGTCTCCATCGTCACTTCACATTCATTTGCCTCGCAGATGTACTGGGCAGACTTCTTCACCCAGCTCAAAAGCTCCTCGACCAACGTATTGTCTGTGGTACGATAGCTTCCGCCGAGTGTGACTGTGCGGCATATGACATTGGGCGACTGCTGATTGTCGGAATGGATATAGCCCACGGTCAGCGTCGAGGCAATTTGTGGATTGGTCCTTTGTGGGACGATCCGATAGATCGCCGAAACCACGTCCGCCGCAACAGTCACGGGATCTACCGCACGGTGAGGAAACCCACTGTGACCGCCCCGCCCGGTGATGGTGAGCTCATAAGAGCCAATTGCGGCAGAGCGTGCCCCAGGCTGTATATTCACCTGTCCCACATCCATATTAGTTCTGATATGCAGGGCAAATACATGATCCACACCATCCAGCGCGCCATCCTCCATCAGCATGCGGGCGCCGCCCGGAAGCCCCTCCTCCGCCTGCTCAAAGACAAAGCGGATCTCACCCCGGATCAGCTCCCGGTTTTCAGAGAATATTCTGGCAAGCGTCAATAAAATAGCGGTGTGCGCGTCGTGACCACAGGCATGCATCACCTTAGGCGTTTTGGAGCAAAACCGCAGGTCGTTGTTCTCCTGGATGGGCAATGCGTCGATATCCGCGCGGAAGGCAATGCAGAGGCCGGACTTTTCTCCCCGGAGCACTCCCACCGTTGAATTGCCTCTGATCCCCCCCATAAGCGGGATCTTAAACTCCTCCAGCTTTTGACGGATAAATGCCGCGGTGTTTGTTTCCTGAAAGGACAATTCCGGATGCTCATGAATATATCGGCGATATGTGATCATTTCGCTTTCCATTGGCAGCGTCAACTTGTCCACCAATTCTCTCATGGTCTTTCTCCTTCTGAACAGTGTCGTTCACGTATTTGCCCTTACCAACAGCGCGCACTGTTTTGACATGTCTATATCATAACGCATAAATCACGCAAAAGAAAATGCCTCTATTTTATAACTTATAAACAAAAAACAAGGTGCGCATCCGTATGGATACGCACCTTGCTTTCTATCATCTTTTCATAGCTTATGCCGGTATAAAAGCTCTCTTTCAGCCAGATATTGATACAAATAGTTTTTAAACTGTTTTGTCGCTTGATTCATATGCGTATCGCCGTTCCACGTCATGCACACATAACGGTATAGTCTTGCATCGGAAAGAGGACGAAGCGTGATCCCGCTCAGGTCTGTTTTTGACCAAGTGTACTGCGGCATCTGGGAAACATATCCCCAATCGCGAACCAGATTTCGCACGGCAGTCATCCCATCACAGTACGCTGTGATTTCTACGGGAAATCTCAATTGCTTTCGGTGCGTGCTGGTCGTTTGGTAAAACATACGCTTTTCGCCGATACTCACATAGGGATGTCCCTGCAGATCCTCCACCTTCAACTCCGCTTTTTGCGCCAGGGGATCGGCATCAGACATGGCAATAAATACCTCTTCCTTCAAAAGGATCTCTCTGGATCTGGACTGGACCGGATTTGAAGTGGGAAACAAAAGCAGGTCATAATCACCAAAATTGATCCCGCTGTCATCATCCTGGAGCACACGAAATTCAATATCAGGATTTTCCTTCATAAAGCGCCCCAGCACGTCCATAAAAAGGCCAAAAATACAGCGAAGCTGAACCGTTACGATTTGCCGCTTATTGGAGTTGAGTGCTCCCACCTCGTTTTTCACATTGCGCATCATCTGCATCAACTCTTGCGCGCGCTGCTGGAGCAATTTCCCGTTTTCTGTCAGGACAAGGGCCTTTCCCCTTCGCTGGAATAACGGACAATCCAATTCCTCTTCCAGCTTTTTGATCGCTCTGGTCAACGCAGGCTGTGTAACATAGAGCACCTCTGCCGCCTTGGAAATATTTTGGAACTCCGCCACTTTGGAAAAGTACACCAGCTGTTGAAGATCCATCCATTTCCCCCCCCCCGCACGTTTGCCTGCTTGTCAGTACGTCCGCTATAAGTTCAGCACATATCGCTCTACCATCTGTCCCACCCCCGCGTCCACGTTGGCGGGCGCCAGATACCGGGCGGCGGCCCTGGCCTCCTCCGTACCGTTTTCCATGGCGAAGGAATAGCCCGCCCAGGAGAGCATCTCCAGGTCGTTGCCCGCATCGCCGAAGGCCATGATCTCCTCCGCTCCCAGGCCTAAATGGGCAGCCAGAGCCTGGAGGGCGGCGCCCTTACTCACCCCTCCGGCGGCAAATTCCATATTCAGCTCAAAACCGTTGGAGATCTCCACCGGGCCGGTAGCCTTCACCCACGCCTCTACCCGCTCCCGCTTTTCCCGGGCTACATAGAAGAGGTTGAATTTCTCCACGTCCCGGCCGGCCAGAGCCGGAGCCAGAGCTTCGGGAAAGCATGTTCTGCTCTCAAAAAACGCAGTATAGGAACTGATGTTGTTCTCCCGCACCAAAAGCTTATCTCCGGCCCGAACATAGTTCTGCCCGTCGCAGTAGACCTCGAAGGGGATATTCTCGGCGTGGAGAAAGTCGATGATCTTCAGCGCCTGGGCGTTGGGCATAGGTCGCTGATAGATGCTCTTCCCGGCGGCTATATCCCGAACAGCGGCGCCGTTGGCCACCAGGGCGTAGTCCAGCACCCCCAGCTGCTCCGCCGCCCCGGTGAGAAGGCTCCAGGTGCGGCCGCTGGCCAAAGCCAGCTTCACACCCCTGTCGGCGGCGGCCCGGAGGGCGGCCACATTCCGGGCCGGAACCGTGACGTGGTCGGCGTCCAGAAGGGTGCCATCCATATCCATGGCGATGAGTTTGATGGACAAATCAATTACCCCTTTTTCAGTTTCAGGGCCTGACGGACTTTCTCCGCAATGCCCTCCGCGGTAAGGCCGTAGTGCTCCAGCACCTGCTCGGCCTTGCCGGAGCGGCCGAAGGCGTCCGCCACACCGTGACGCAGTACAGGCACTGGGCAGCGCTCACTGACGCAGGCGCAGACCGCCTCGCCCAGGCCGCCGACGATATTGTGCTCCTCGGTGGTGACGATGCAGCCTGTCTCTTGGGCCGCTTTGATCACCAGCTCAGTGTCCAGAGGCTTCACGGTGTGCATATCAATAACCCGGACGCTGACGCCCTCGGCGCCGAGCAGCTCGGCGGCGGCCAGAGCCTTCTGCACCATAAGTCCCACGGCAATGACGGTCACATCACTGCCCTCCCGGAGCGTGACGCCCTTGCCCAGCTCGAACCTGTAACCGGGGATAGTGTCGGTGACGGTATCCACCGCCAGCCGGCCCAGCCGGAGGTAGGCGGGGCCGTCGTAGTCCAGCAGCGCTTTGACGGCGGCGGTCATCTCTGCCCCGTCGCAGGGGCAGCATACCACCATACCGGGAAGGCTGCGCATGGTGGCAAAATCCTCACAGCACTGGTGGGTGGCGCCGTCCTCGCCCACAGACAGGCCGCCGTGGGAACCCACGATCTTCACATTCAGATGGGGGTAAGCCACGCTGTTGCGCACCTGCTCAAAGGCCCGGCCGGCGATGAACATGGCGAAGGAGTTGGCAAAGGGCTTCTTGCCGCAGGCAGCCAGGCCCGCGGCGATGCCCACCATATCACATTCCGCAATGCCCACATCGAAAAACCGCTCGGGATAGGCTTTGCCAAACCCGTTGGTCATGGTGGCGGTGGACAGGTCGGCGTCCAGCACCACCAGGTCGGGATATTCCTCCGCAAGGGCCACCAGGGCCTTGCCGTAGGCGGCTCTTGTTGCGATCTTCTCTCCCATGTTACTTCCCCTCCCTTTCCAGCTTCTCGATCAGCGCGGCCAGCTCAGCGTGCGCCACTTCATACTGTTCCGCATTGGGGGCCTTCCCGTGCCAGCCGGCGTTGTTCTCCATGAAGGAGATCCCCTTGCCCTTTACCGTCTTGGCCAGGATGACAGTGGGCATATCCTTCACCGTGGCGGCCTTGTCCAGGGCGGCGGCCACAGCTCCGATATCGTGGCCATCCACCTTGATCACGTTCCAGTTGAAGGACTCAAATTTTTTATCCAAGGGCTCGGTGGGCATCACGTCCTCAGTGGAGCCATCGATCTGGAGGCCATTGATGTCCACGATGGCGCAGAGATTGTCCAGCCGGAACTTGTAGGCTGCCATAAGGGCCTCCCACACCTGTCCCTCCTCCAGCTCGCCGTCGCCCAGAACAGCGTAGACCCGGTAGTCGGCCTTGTCCATCTTCCCCGCCAAGGCCATACCCACGGCGGCGGAGATCCCCTGGCCGAGAGAGCCGGTGGACATATCCACGCCCTTGACGTGAACCATGTCCGGGTGGCCGGAGAGGTGGCCCTTGATCGAGCGGAAGAGCTTCAGGTCTTCCTGGGGGAAGAAGCCCTTCAGCGCCAGGGCGGCATAGAGGGCGGGGCTGGTGTGGCCCTTGGAGAGCACCAGCCGGTCACGGCCGGGCGCCTTGGGATCGGCCGCGTCCACCTTCATCGTGTGGAAATAGAGGACAGTGAGGATGTCCGCCACCGACAACGAGCCGCCGATGTGGCCCGAGGCGGCGGTATACACCGCATCCAGCGCCAGAGAGCGGACTTTCGCCGCCGTCAGGGTCAGAGAATGGAGTTCTTTTGCGTCCATAAGATCACCTTTCCTATCGTATTCGTCTAAAACGGACAGATCCAAGCCTGGGAGGCCCTGGAGCAGTTCCTTCGCTATGGCCAGAAGCGCCTGACAGCCGCCGGGGGCGTTCCCTTCCGCGTTCAGGGGCAAAAGGGGGTCGTGGAGGGACTGCCGCAGGAGCATCCAGCCCTGGGGCAGAGTGAGGCGGACGCCCTCGCAGGTAGGGGCAAGCACGATCCCCCGCGCCTGCGCCCTCTGGCGGAAGGTCTCCAGGGCGAGCCCGCCCTTCTCCTTGAAATCCTCCCCCGCCACGGGGATGCGGCGTTCCGTCTCCTCCACTCCCGGCGGGAGCTTTTCCAGAAGGGCGGACAGGCTCCCCCGCCGGGTCAGCGCCACCACCAGCTTTACCGCCAGGTAGGCCCCGTCGTCCAGCGCATAGTTTTCCATCAGCGCCCCATGGCCGGAGGTCTCCATGGCCAGGGGGCAGTCCACTCCCTCCCCTTCCAGGCGGAGCATCTCATTGATGACATTCTTATAGCCCCGCTTGAACCGGCGGTGGACAAGGCCCAACTCTCCCTCCAAAAAGGCGGTGAGCCGGTCGGAGGTGACAGAGTCGGTGACAATGGTACCGCCCGGGTGGTCGGGCGCCAGAATGGCGGCGGCCAGGGCGATGATGGCGTCCCGGTTCACCTCTGTGCCGTCTGGGAGGACGGCGGACATCCGATCCACATCGGTGTCAAAGATAAGACCCAGGTGCGCGCCGCTGTCCAGCACCGCCCTTTGGATGGCGGCCATGGCGGCGGCGTCCTCCGGGTTGGGGATGTGGTTGGGGAAATGGCCGTCCGGCTCCAAAAACTGGCTTCCAGAGCAGTCACAGCCCAGGGGCTCCAACACCTCCCGGACAAAGAACCCCCCCGCGCCGTTGCCTGTATCCACTACGATATGGAGCCCGGATAGGGGCCGCGCTCCCTTTCCCGCCCCGGCGACGATCTTGTCCCGAAGGTGGGCACAGTAGCGGTTCATCAGCGCCAGCTTTTCCGCTGTACTGGCGCCGCCTGATTCTGTGGGTAGCGCCTCGGCCAGGGTCAGAAGCGCCCTGACGTCGTCCCTATCAAACCCACCCTGCCGCGTAAAGAACTTCATGCCGTTTCGCTCCATGGGCAGGTGGCTGGCGGTGAGCATGACAGAGCCGTCCAGGGCCGTCTCAGGAAAGACCGTGCCCATGAACATGGCGGGGGTGGAGGCAAGGCCGCAGTCAAAGGCCCTGGCTCCCTGGCCTTCGATCCCCCGAAGGGCGGCGGCTTTCAGCCTCTGGGCCGTCAGCCGGGAGTCATGGCCCACACCGATACGGAGCGAGGCGGGCGCCTTCCCCGTCTTTTCCGCCAGCCCTATCACAAAAGCGGCGGCGATGCGCTCACAGGCGGCTTCGGTGAGGGTCACCGCGCCCCCGCCGGGGATCGCCATGGCCACACCCCGGACGTCGCTCCCATTTTGGAGCTTTTGAAGGTCGGCAGGCATAAAATGACCTCCTTTTGCCGGAAAATACGTTTATTTCGTGCCAAAGATACGGTCACCCGCATCCCCCAGACCGGGAACGATGTAACCGACTTCGTTAAGCTTCTCATCCACCGCGCCGGCGTAGATCTCCACGTCGGGGTGAGCGGCCTGAACGGCGTCGATACCGGCGGGGGCCGCCACCAGAACCATGAGCTTGATGTTCTTGCAGCCCCGCTTCTTCATCTCCTCGATGGCGGCACAGGCACTGCCGCCGGTGGCCAGCATGGGATCCACGATCATAATGTCCCGGTCAGCGATGTCCTTGGGCATTTTGCAGAAATAGACATGGGGCTCCAGCGTCTCCTCGTCCCGGAACATGCCGATATGTCCCACACGGGCGGAGGGGATCATCTTCAAAACGCCGTCCACCAGGCCCAGGCCGGCCCGGAGTATGGGCACCACGGCGATCTTCTTACCCGCCAGAGCGGGCTGCATGGTCTTACAGATGGGGGTCTCGATCTCCTTGGTGGTCAGGGGCAGGTCACGGGTGGCCTCATAGGTGATGAGCATGCCCACCTCCCCCACCAGCTCCCGGAAATCCTTGACGCTGGTCTCCTTCTTGCGCATGATGGTCAGCTTATGGGCCACCAGAGGGTGATCCATGATATGGACTTTGCTGTTTCCTTCGTACATCGCTGTCATTCCCCTTCCATCGTATTGTTTGATTTTTCTCGCTCCAACCGCTCCCGTTCAGCCTGTGAGAGGCGGTGGTAGTTGGGCGTCAGTTGATTGGCGGTGGTCAGTTCCCCCGCCTGCGCCTGCCGCAGGGCGGCCCGGGCCACGCCCCAGGCGCTCTGGAAGCGCAGGTTGGGAGGCGGCATACGGACTTCCAGGCCCATCTGTGTCAAAGCCTCATAACACAGGGCCGCGCCGTCCCCCACCAGAAGGACAGGCCGCGTACTCTCTCTCAGCTCCGTCGAGAGTTCCTCCAGAGAGATGGCCCGGTCGGGGGTCAAGCGGACGACGATCTCCCCATCGGAGACAAACCGGGCGTTATAGACCTGGCTTCTCCGGGCGTCCATCACGCAGCAAAGCTCTCCCGGCCAGAGGGCCAGGCCCCAGGCCATAGCCTCCAGGGTGGAGACCCCGGCGCAGGGCTTGTCCAGCGCCCAGGCCAGGCCCTTGCAGGCGGAGACCCCGATGCGAAGGCCGGTAAAGGAACCGGGGCCGGCAGCCACGGCGAAGACGTCTACGTCCTCCAGCCCCGCCCCGCAGTTTTTCAGCAGCTCCTGGGCCATGGGCAGAAGCGTCTTGGAGTGGGTCAGGCCGCTGTTCTCATAGGACTGGGCAATGAGGCGGTCATCCTCGGCAAGGCATACTGAGCAGGCCACAGCAGAGGATTCCAGGGCTAAGATCTTCATCGCTACGCCTCCTTACCCGGCAGACAAGGGGACGGTTCTTGCTGTCCCAAGGGGAGAGAAGAACCGTCCCCTTGTCTGCTTCCTTGTATGATAATGACCCGCTCGCTGTCCCCTTCTCCCCGGCGGATGTCTACCCGCAGGGCGCCGGTCATCGCGTCGGAGACCTTCTCGCTCCACTCCACAGCGCAGACGCCCCCCCGGCGGAGATAATCCTCCCAACCGATGTCAAACAGCTCGTCGGAGGACTCCAGGCGGTACATGTCGAAGTGAAACAGGGGCAGCCGTCCCCCCTCGTACTCATTGACAATGGTGAAGGTGGGGCTGGTGACCCGGCCGGTAAGTCCCAGGCCGCGGGCCAGACCGCGGGTGAAGGCGGTCTTGCCCGCACCCAGGTCGCCGGTGAAGGCGATGACCGCCCCCGGTTCCAGCGTCCGGGCCAACGCCTCTCCCACCGCCTCGGTCTCTCCCTCGCTGTGGGTATGGTATTCCACGCCTTCACTCCCCTTTGTGATGTTTTTCTAAATTCTAATATTGTAGTATAGCATAACCGGTCAAGAAATGGTATACTATCCGGGAAAGATTTCTTCAAAAGGAGGTGGCAGTGTTGTCCTGGCTCACCGATTCCCTGCGGGAATTCCGGGAAAGAGGCGATAAGCTTCTGCTGTTTCTGTGCCTGATCCTAAGCTTTTTCGGCGTGGCGCTGGTCTACTCCGCCACCCGCTACACCAAAAGCAGCCGCAGCGCCGTCGTCCAGGTCGTCGGCATCCTGCTGGGCGTGGTCATCTACATCCTGCTGTCCTCAGTGGACTTTGAGCTTTTTACCCAGCGGGCGTGGAAGTTTCTCTTCCCCTTCTCCTTCCTCTTTATCCTCACCACGCTCACCCCCTGGGGGGTGGAGTATAACGGCAACCGCAGCTGGCTCCAGATCCCCCACTTCCCCACCACCATCCAGCCCGCGGAGATCTCAAAAGTATTTTTCATCCTCCTGCTGGCCCTTCAGTTCAGCAAGCTCCGGGAGCGGGGCATCTCCAAGCCCACCTCTATCTTCCTCACCGCAGGGCATACTCTTTTCATGTGCGGTATCATCGCCGTGGCTTCAGGGGACTTTGGCATGGCCCTGATCTATTGCCTGATCTTCGTAGTTATGGCCTGGGCGGCGGGGGTGAAACTGCGCTGGTTCGTGCTGGCCTTTGCCCTTATCGCCGTCGCCGCCGTCATCCTCTGGCCCCACCTGGCAAGCGACGTCCACTTCCGGCGCATCTCCATCGTCATCGACCACCTCACCGGCAACGAGGCCACCCTCTATGACCAGACGATGGACACCGGCTGGCAGCAGACCCGTTCCATTATGGCCATCGGCTCCGGGGGACTTTGGGGCCAGGGGTATCTGAAGGGGATCCAGACCCAGAGCCCCTACCGCACCTCCCTCCCCGCCCGGATGGACGACGAGATCTTCGCCGTGTGCGGCGAGGAGCTGGGGCTGGTGGGCTGCCTGGTGCTTCTGGCCCTGCTGGCGGCCATCATCATCCGCTGCCTGTGGGTGGCACGGCAGGCCAGCAGCTATCAATCCGCCCTCATGGCAACGGGTATGGCGGGCATGCTGGCGGCCCAGGTATGTATCAATGTGGGGATGTGCCTCTACCTTTTCCCGGTGGTGGGCATCACCCTGCCCTTTGTCAGTGCGGGAGGCACCTCTCTGATCACCATGTTCGCCGCCATGGGGGCGGTGTCCTCCATCAAGACCCGCTCGCTGCCCAGCTGGCTGAGAGACCGCAGTCAGCTTTGAGCGCAAAACCTTTTTCAAACAAATCAGGAATAGCCTCCTTGTATTTCGCGAAGACTACCAATACCCCAATTTTGGTGTCAGACCGATACAAGGAGGTTTTTTCATGTATAAGCATCGTCTCGCCCGTCGTCTTCTGGCCCTTGTCTGTGCCGGAGCCATGTCCTTCGCTCTGCCCGCCGCCTCTGCCCTTTTCGGCGGAGACAGCGAGCCCGCCGCCGTGGCCACCTTCTCCAAAAACGGCCCCGCGGCAGAGCCCATCACCTTCTCGCCTGAGGACTTCCGGGTCACCGGAGACGGAGAGCTGCGCTCCATCGTCCTCACCTCCCTGCCCGATCCCGCCGCCGGTATCCTCACCATTGGCGGCCAGGTCGTCCCCGAGGGCAGTGAGGTGGCCATGAGTGCCATGGCCGGGCTCCAGTTCAGCCCTCTGTCCACCCCCATGCTCTCCGCCACCAGCTTCACCTTTGCCCCCGTCTTCACTGACGGCAGCGCCGGCGAGGACGTGACGGTGGGGCTCTATCTCCTCTCCGCCCCCAACGAGCCCCCGGTAGCTGAGGAGCTGAGTCTCTGCACCTACAAGAACGTAGAGGTTCAGGGCACCTTCGCCGGCGTTGACCCGGAGGGGGATCTGCTCACCTTCCAGCTGGTCAGCAAGCCCGCCCGAGGGGCCGTGACCCAGGCTGAGGACGGCTCCACCCAGTTCACCTACACCCCCTATGAAAACAAGACCGGTAAGGACGCCTTCACCTATGTGGCGGTAGATGCCCTGGGCAATACCTCCCAGCCCGCCACCGTCTCCATCAAGATCGAAAAGCAGAAGAGCAAGGTCACTTACTCCGACATGACCGGGGTGGAGGGCCACCGGGAGGCCGTGCGCCTGGCCGAGGCCGGGCTGCTGGTCGGCGAAGCTATGGACGGACAGTATTTCTTCCATCCGGAGCAGACCATGTCCCGGGCCCAGTTCACCGCCCTGGCGCTCTCCGTATCCGGTATGGAGGCGCTGAAGGATGTGACCCTCACCGGCTTTGCCGACGATGAGGCCATGGCGGTATGGTGCAAGCCCTATGTCTCCTCCGCCCTCCGCTCCGGCGTGGTGCGGGGCTCCTTTGACGAGCAGGGCCGGGTGATCTTCCAGGCCGGGGAGCCCATCACCGCCGCCGAGGCCGCGGTGGTGCTGGATCGGGCGCTCAACGTCACTGACGTGAGCAGCACCATGGCAGATGCCCCCGCCTGGTGTGCCCAGGCTGTATCTAACCTGAACAGCTGCGGGATGCTCCCCGCCTCCGCCACCCTCTCTGAGCCCCTCACCCGTTCCCAGGCCGCCGTCATGCTCTCCGGCGCCCTGGATGTGATGGAAGCCAGAGACTCTGGCGGCTGGTTCCTCTGGTAAGCCGTTCTTTTTCAGGAGGCCCCGCCCCAACGGCGGGGCCTCTTTTCCATACAATGGAGCCCACAATTTACAAACTGTTCATCCCTTCAAGAGTCTTGTCCATTGCTAAAATTTACCGTTTGTGCTATGATACCTCAAAAGGAGCGTGATCGTTATGGAAAACGAAGTCACTGCCAAAAAGGGCCGGGGCCCCAAGAGCAAGCCGGGCCGCATCCTCACCAATCTGTTGGTGACCCTGGTGCTGGGCGGGATCTATTTCTACCTGACTCTGCCCGCTGTCAATCTCCAAAACCCGGAGTTTTTCTCCTTTATTTTTCTGCTGTGCGTGGTGTATATCCTCTGCGCTCTGGTCACCTCCGGCTTCCAGGCCAAGGGGAACGGGGGTTTTAGGGCGTATGTGCACTTCATCAAGTCCCAATGCCTGCCCATTGGCGTCCTGCTTCTCGTGCTGGTAGTGGTATTCCTGGTGGGGCAGCTCATCTCCCAGCCCATTTTCAGGGCCAGCGCCTATCGGGATCTGCTGGACGCCCCCTCCGGCGACTTCGTCTCCGATGTGTCCCAGATCTCCTTTGGCGAGATCCCCACCTTGGATCGGGACTCCGCTCAATATCTGGGGGATCGGCAGATGGGTACGCTCTCTGACATGGTCAGCCAATTTGAGTATTCCAACGACTCCACCCAGATCAACTACCAGGGCCGGCCCGTCCGGGTGGCCCCCATCGGTTACGCCGACATCATCAAGTGGTTTACCAACCGCACCCAGGGTCTGCCCGCCTATGTGGTGGTGGATATGGTCACCCAGGAGGCCACCGTCAAACGGCTCAGCGAGGGGATGAAGTATTCCTTCTCCGAGCCGCTCAACCGCAATGTGATGCGCCACCTGCGCTTCAATTTCCCCACCATGATGTTCGCCCAGCCGGAATTTGAGATCGACGAGAACGGCGATCCCTGGTGGATCGCCCCCCGGCTGGTAAAGACCATCGGCCTGTTTGGCGGCACCGATATCCAGGGGGCTGTGCTGATGAACGCCATCACCGGCGAGTGCACCTACTATGACAGCGCCGACGTACCCACCTGGGTGGACAACCTCTATGCCCCCACCCTGGTGATGCAGCAGTATGACTACCACGGCACCCTGGTTCACGGCTTCATCAACTCCATCTTCGGCCAGCGGGACGTGACTCAGACCACCTCGGGCTACAACTATATCGCCATGAACGACGATGTGTATATGTACACCGGCGTCACCTCTGCCACTGCCGACCAGTCCAACCTGGGCTTCCTGCTGTGCAACCTGCGCACCAAGGACACCAAGTTCTACACCGCCCCCGGCGCCACTGAGGAGGCCGCCCGGGCCTCCGCTGAGGGCGTGGTACAGGATCTGGGCTATCGCTCCACCTTCCCCATCCTGCTCAACATCTCCGGGGAACCCACCTATTTTATTCCCCTGAAGGATGCGGCCAATCTGGTCAAGACCTATGCCATGGTCAACGTGGCCCGGTATGACATTGTAGCCACCGGCGCCACCGTCACCGCCGCCGAGACCGAGTATGTCCGTCTGCTCAGCGACCGGGGCGTAGTGGTACCTGACGCCCTTCCCCAGACCTCTGCCTCCGGCGTTATTGAGGAGCTGCGCTCGGCGGTGCTGGACGGCAACACCTATTACTTCATCCGCCTTGCGGGGGAAGAGATCTTTTACTCCGTTTCTGCCGCCGACAGCAATATCGCGGTGATCCTGAACGTGGGCGACAGCGTGACCATTGAGCACGCCCAGGCGGACGAGGAGCATCCCTCCCAGATCCTCAACGGATATTCGGTGAGCCGGAATAAAAAGGGCTGAAAAGTCAAAAAAAGCGCCGGGCGGAACCAAACACGGTTCCGCCCGGCTTCTTATTTACGCTGGTTTCTCAGCAGCAGCCGTTATTGCAGCCACAGCCGTTATTGCAGCCACAGCCGCAGCCGCAGCTGTTGCCACCGCCGCAGCAGCAGCAAATGATGATGAGGATCAGGATGATCCACAGGCAGCCACCGCCGCCCCAACCATTATTGCAGCACCCCATATAGAAGTACCTCCCATAAAGAGAATTTGAGACCGGCGGGTCTTCCCTGCCCGGCTCTGATACATCTTATGCGGTGGGGCGCGGTTGGTGCGTCATTCCTCTTCTTTGGGTTCCTCTTTTTGTTCCGGCAGCTCCCTCATCGTCCCCACACAGCGGTTGATGGGAGTGCCCAGCTGATAGAACTTCTCCTCGTAATCGGTCATCACGCCCGTAGGCCCCTGGCCGTGAAGGTCACGGGTCACCTCGGACAGAACAAAGCCCGCCTTGGGGAACTGGAACAGTGACCACTCGAACAGGTCGTGATTGTCGGTCTTGAAGTGGATCTCCCCGCCGGGGGCGAGCACCCTGCGGTCTTTGAGCAGGAAGCCTGGGTGGGTCAGCCGCCGCTTTGCGTACCGGGCTCCGGGCCAGGGATCGCAGAAGTTGATGTACACCCGCCCCACCTCGCCGGGGGCAAAATAGGCCTCCAGATCGGCGGCGTCGGCGTCAATAAAGAAGACATTGTGGAGTTCCATCTCTCTGGCCCGCTCGGCGGCGATGACCATGGCATCGGGTACCCGTTCGATAGCCACCAGGAGCACATCTGGTTCGGCCTGGGCAGTTCCCACTGTAAAGCGGCCCTTGCCGCAGCCCAACTCCACGCGCACCTCCCGGCAGCCGGGCAGCAGCATACGCCAGTGGCCCCGGTGTTCCTTGGGATCGGTGATGACCAGCGGGCCGCAGGCCTCCAGCCGTGGGATCAGGTTGGGCTTTTTCCGCATCCGCATAGTGATTTCCTCGCTTTTGTGATGTGATTTGGTTTTAAGCATACCACAGGCAAGAAAATCTTGCAATAGCCGGGATTTTATCTTATAATAACTTCATCTTTCTGAATATCCGGGTGTGGTGCAGCTGGTAGCACGGGTGGTTTGGGAGCGTGAATGGAAGGTTCGAGTGGTTTGAACCGCAAGCCCGGAAGCGGCTGGGGCAGTAATTTGTTTCAAAATCCCCCGGTGCAGATTTTCGCAGAAAATTCCCCTTTGACCACATGCTTGCCCACAGTCAGAGCAACCTTGCTTTTTCTCGTAAATCATGATATAAACTAAATACCCGGGTGTAGCCTATCGGTTAGGCACTTGGTTTGGGACCAAGCCCAGGCTGGTTCGACTCCAGTCACTCGGACCAAAGCCCCCTGAAATCAACGATTCAAGGGGGCTTTGTTTATTCTTTGTTTCATACAACGCAGGATTTGAAAAAGTTATGGGAATCAGGTTATAGTATTGGTTTATTAGTCGAATTATGTTATAATCAACTTGACATATCCATTCTTGGTGATGGGAGGATTTATAATGCCTATTTCTGAAAAAACGATTCATAATATCTCTGAATATATATCATCAATTACAGATTTGAGAGCGACACACGATAAACTGTGGTTTAGGGGACACTCTGTTATTGATTACGCCCTTCAACCCACGGTATATCGGACACCATACACATGGAAAAATGAGCTGCCTTTATTGCATCAGTTTAAAGCTCGGGCTGCACGCTTTATTGATAGTCCGCCTAATACCGACATCGAATGGCTTTTTATCATGCAGCATCATGCGACGCCAACTCGTCTATTGGACTGGTCTGAAAATGCTCTTGTTGCATTAGCCTTTGCGACACAGTACCGCTCTGGTAAGCATTCTGGAAAAGATGCAATAGTTTGGTGCTTAAACCCTCGAAAGCTTAATGCAAATGTAAGATTTTCAGCGTACGATGATGAGCCTATTCCCAATATTTGTGACAACAAAGAGCTACAAACGATGTTTGAAAGCCCGCGGCAAGACTACCCTGTTGCAATTATTGGGCCTCAGAATACGGATAGAATCATTGCTCAGCGCGGAGTGTTTACGCTGTTTCCAAACAAAGACTCTTTTAGTTTAGAGACCTTAGTACATGCAGAAGATTTTCTATTCAAGATTATTATTCCAGAAAGCAGCATAAACTCTATTAGCGATGATTTATACTATATGGGAATGACGGAAAGCACACTATTCCCAGAATTAGACTCTATATCTAAAGAACTGCGGAAAAACTATGAGAGGAGGTAAGCGGAATGTTTAAGATTTTCCAAGAAACAAAACCCATAAAATGGATACACAATCAGAAAAGCACCATTGATTTTTCGCCTGCCTACCAGCGACACAGCAGTCTTTGGAAGAAAGCGCAAAAACAGTTGCTTATTGACAGTATCCTAAATGGGCTTGATATTCCTAAATTCTATTTTCAATTTATGCCTCCAGCAGTTGAAAATCTACATTATAACTATGCAATTATTGACGGAAAGCAACGCATAGAAACTATCCTGGGATTTATTGATGATGAATTCCCTCTGTCGAATGAGTTCACGTTCTTGGATGACAGCCTTACGCAGCAATTTGGAGATATATCGGGAAAGTATTTTTCAGAACTGGAGAGTATTGTGCCCGCACTTATTGCTCGGTTTTGGCAATATGAGTTAAATATTGTTTTTATGGATACGACGACTCCTGATATAATTAATGAACTTTTTGTACGGCTTAATAGCGGTGTACCTGTCAGCACATCAGAAAAAAGAAACGCAAATGGCGGAATCCTATCAAATAAAATACAAGAGCTTTGCGATACATCGCTATTTTTTACAAAAAAAATAAAAATTGCTAATCACCGATTTGCACAAAATGATTTGGCACTGAAGCTGTTAATGCTTGAATCAGGTGAATGGGATCTCACAAAAAAAAGTGTGGATAATTTTTTAAATGACAATAGAGATTTTCGTTCGTGCAGTACAGCATTTGAAGAACTTAGGCGCAAGGTAAATAGTATTGCAGAAGTTTTTGTAGATCGAGACAACCTTCTCAGCAAAAAAAATATTATAATAACACTTTATACGGTTTTAGCTGACATCCCCATTGAAAAACTACGTCTCTTTATGCAGTACTTTGAGAATTACCGTGTAGCGGTGCAGACAGAAGATAACACGAATGACGAACACGCTTTATTAAATGAATTCACCCGTTTGTTACAGCAAGGGTCTGACAAAAAGAGTTCTATTCAAGAACGAAGCAATATTATGAAAAAATACATACAAGAGTTCTTAAAGTATAATTGAATATTAGCGGGTGTATTATATCATCTATTATTTCGTTCGCTATTACAAAAAGCTCTCTGACGTATTTCGCTTCAGAGAGCTTTTGTCGTTTAGAGATTGTCAGCTGATTTCCTTTCGTATTTCCTCATAATACCTCCTCACCGTGTTTTTATCCACTCCTACCTCTCTTGCAATCAGGCTCTTATTTGTGACCTCCGGGTGCTGACGCATATAGGCAGCAATCAGCTTTTTCTTCTTGCTGATGCCGTCCGGGATGGCACCCAGGTCGCCGCTCTGCTTGATTGCCTGGATCTCCGCTTTCATCTCCGCAATCAGCCCTGGCAACAGGGCTTCGCACTCCTCCTTTGACTTGGCGTACACATTCCGGGAGTGCTTCTTTCCATCTGGCCACACGGGGGAATAGCGGCCTTCCCAGAGGTGTTCGCTGATCTGACTGATACAGCCGGTACCTGGCTTGCGCATCTTGCCGATGTATGGCTGGAAGGTAGTCATAGTCCGCTTCGATTGCGGCTCTGCGGGTAGTTCCTGCGGAGCTGCTTTTCCTATCCCCTGGTCGATCTTTGCCGCTGCCTCCGCCTGCATGGTGTCGGTGACATGGGTATAGATGTCCAAGGTAGTGGCCGCCGACACGTGGCCCAGCATGGCGGAGAGGGTCTTGACGTCCATCCCGCTGCCCAGGGCAGTGGTGGCAAAGGTGTGGCGGAGATCATGGAACCTCACCTGCTTACACTGGGCGTGTTCCAGGATCAGGTGGAGCCGCTGCCTGATGGCTCCCGGATCAATGGGGCTGTCCTCCTTCACCGGGGAGGGAAACATCCAGCGGGAATCCACAGTTTTCTTGTATTCCAGCAGGATCGCCAGCATGGGCGGCGGCAGGATAATGGTGCGAATGGAGGATTTCGTCTTGGGCTGAGAAATCAGGAGGCCGTCCTCCTTGGTGCGGTAGACCTGCTTTGTGATATGTAGTTCCCCTGTTGTCTCGTTCAGATCCTCCCATTGGAGGGCCAGCAGTTCTCCTCGCCGCAGCCCGGTGGTCAGCTCCAGAAGGAAGAGTTCAAAGTAACCCTCCGCCTTTGCTTGGATCAAGAACCGCTGAATCTCCTCACGGGTCAGGACCTGCATTTCCCTCGCCTTCTTGGGCGGCAGCTTGCAGCCAATGGCCGGATTGATTTTAATCAGTCCCTCGTTCTTGGCCCTCTCCAACGCCGTCCTGCAGTTGGCGTGGCAGGCGCGCACCATGCGGTCTGACAACCCCTCTCCATGGTGATCGGCATGGATGAGTCGCCCACTCTTTTTCAGTCTGGAATAGAACTGCTGCAGGTCGTTCTGGGTCAGTTTATTCAGAGGTATCTTACCAAGCTCTGGGATGATGTGTCCGTAGATTCGTCCTTCATAGCCACTTCGGGTGGTAGCCCGCAGCTTCGGTTTGGAGTAGTTCTGATACCAGAAGTCCATCCAGTCCCCGAAGGGCATACCGGGGTGTATCTTCTCCGATTTGGCTGGCCCCAGTTGTTCCTTCAGCTTCTTCAGCTTGTCCATGCACTCGGCTTTAGTCTTACCGAAAACACTTTTCGTCTTGGGGAGGTTCTTTTCATCATAGCCGATGACTACCCGCCCCTCCCAGCGGCCATCCCCTCTCAGACGGACGGTTCCTTCGCCATTCTTGCGCTTTCTTCCCACGGTTTCCACTCCTCTCCTAAGATGTCCGTCATGAAGTCGCCCACGATGCCCGCCGCCTGCTTCTGCATATCCCCGGTCACATGGGTGTAGGTGTCCAGAGTGAAGGAGGCGTTGGTATGTCCCAAGATCCCGGACAGGGTCTTGGCGTCCACCCCGCTCGTCAAAGCGTGGGTGGCAAAGGTATGCCGCAGATCGTGGAAGCGGATACCGGGCAGCCCCTCCCTTTTCAAGATAGCCTTCATATGGTAATAGGCTGAGTGAGGATTGGTAGGCTCCTCCGGCTTTAGCGGCTGAGGGAATGTCCACTCGGTCAAGGCGGTTTTCTTCCGCTCCCGGAGTATCGCCGCTGTTGTCGCCGGCAGGACGATCTTTCGGTTCCCCTTCCCCGTCTTGGGCTCTCCTACGTCCAGGACACCTTCTCTCCCAGCATGGACGGTGCGCTGGATCTTTAGCGTTCCCGCTTCCTCATCGAAGTCCTCCCATTTCAGCCCGCAGAGCTCCCCACAGCGCAGGCCGATGGTCAATTCCGTGTAGAAGAAGTCTCGCCAGACCTCGTCCCTCTGGATAGCTTCCATAAACTTCTCCAGCTGCTTATCGTTGAGAATCTGCTTGGGGCGGTAGTTTGGTTTGGGTACCGCAACGCCCTCTGTGGGATTCTTGGAGATCAGATGCTCCTGCTCCGCGATCTTCATGGCCCGGTGGAACATGGCATGGATGCGGTTGAGCATGGCGTCGGAGATCTGATGTCCAAACTCCGGGTGTTCATGAATCCGCCCTTCCTTCTTTAGCTTGGTATAGAGCTTCTGCACATCTATGGAGGTGATCTGGCTTACCTGCTTGTCTCCCAGGTAGGGCTTGATATAATGTTGGATGTAGTTGCGGTATCCGTCCAAGGTGCTGGGTCGGACGGTGGGTGCTGCGTATTCCTCCAGCCAGCGCTCCAGCCATTCCGATAGGGTCATGCGGCTGTCCTCAGTTAGTTCGATGCCCTCGTAGGCGTCCAGCTTCTGGTGGAGCTTTGCCAGCAATTCCTTCTGTGTAGGGGCGTAAATGTAGTGGAAGATGAGGTCACCGTTTTCCTTGTGGCCCACTACGATACGGCCCTCCCAGCGGCCATCGGGCCGTTTGCGTACCATGCCGTCACCGGATGGTCTGCGTCTTGCCATTTCATCACTTCCCTTCTGATATGACGATGCCGGGATCCTCTCCATCTTGTGTAGAGAGGATCCCGGCATCTTGTAATTCCTTTCTGATTTCCCAGCCCAGTGCAAACCCAGCGGCAAAGTGTTCCTCTGCCGTTTCCTCCCGGAGCCTCTTCTCCGCATCCAGAAGGCAGCGAAGGCGGGCGCCGCTACACTCCAGTTGAGGCTTTAGCTCATGGAATATCTGCTCGATCTTAGCCAGCTCCTCTGTATGGCCGGGCAGGGGGATGAATTTCTTTTGCAGTTCCTTCATGTGATCCAACATTGTGTGCGCCTCCTTTGCAATGACACACAATACCACACCTCACCGCAAATAGCTACTGAATTTTTGGGCTTTCCTTGTTTATAGCGGAGTAACTGGCGGCTGCATAGATCGCTATTCCTATGTCCTGCCAGAAAGATCTTGATGCCTCACATACTTATGCCGCCCATAGTGAAATCCTGGCTTCCGTGGTCATCCAACTTATGACCCATAGCCAGCTTCTTTTCTCTGAGCTGCTCCAGCCGTTTGCGGTCTATGAGGGGCTGCATGGCGGTTGCATCACGAGGCAGCGGAGCTTCCCGGAAAGTTTGGGCCATGCGGCGGAGGAGGCGGGTGACGGACAGCATCACAGAGGGCGGTCCTATGCTGTCCCAGCGATCCAGAAAGAATTGGGCATACTCGTTGCCTTGTTCGGCGGCCTGGGTAAGCCAGTAGAGGGCTTCTTCTCTGTCCTGTGGTACATCCCTCCCCATGAGGTAGAGCTTTCCCAGGGTGTACTGGGCGTATTGATTCCCAGCTTCGGCGGAGGCGGTCAGATGTCTGGCCGCCTTCTCTGCATCTTTGGGAACTTCTTTGCCTGTGAGATAGAGCTTTCCCAGCTGGTAGTGGGCGTACTGGTTGCCCTGGGTGGAGGCTTGTTCATACCAGTTGAGAGCTTCCCTAATCCGTCCCTGCTCCTGGAGAAACTTGCCGAGGGCGTATTGGGAATAGTCATTCCCGGCTTGGGCGGAGAGGTGAAACCAGCGTTCCGCTTGTTCATCATCCGGGATCACTCCCAGGCCGTCCCGGTAGCACTTGCCCAACTGGTGAGCGGCCACCGTCAGCCTTCCCTCCCAGAGCTGTTCCAAGGTATGGACAGCCTCCTCCTGCTCCGCCCAACTTATGTCCTCATCGTAGAGGACAGCCTTGGCTTCCTGATAGGCCATAACTTGCTCCCAGAGGCCTCGTTGCGTAACCGCCTCGTCCTTTTGCTCATCCTCCATTCCCCCATCCTCGAAGGTGACCACGCCCAGGCGGATATTCTCCGCCTCCTGGATGACGGCGTTCAGGATGGAGTGAAACTCCTTCTGTTCAGAGAGAGGAGGGCGCTCCCTCTGTCGCTCCGCATAGTAGTCCTCGATCTCCTGCTGGAGTTCCCACCAAGTCTGGTAGCACCTGTTCACTACTGGGAGTTGCTCCAGCTGGTCTACGATTTTTCTGACCGTTTCCTTAACCTCGGGTGGGAGGTAGCCATATTTTTTCTTGCCCTTCGTCGTTTCCAACTGTATCACCAGCGTCTGCATCAGCGGCTCAATGGCGGGGGCGTTGCAGACACCCGCTTTCATCTGCCGGGTCAACTCACGCATGGCTCGGCGGCTTTCCTGTACCAGTTCATCTCTGGACTTGGACTTCTGCTCATAAGTGTGTAGCATCTCCTGCTGAAAAATATCGTTGGTGAGGACGGACTTGATTTTCTGGATACCCTCTCTGGAGAGATACGCCTGCCCCGGTTTTACCGACCACGCCATCATGTGGACGTGGGGATGGTCCCCCTCATCGTGGAAGGCGGCGTACCAGCGAAAGTCCTGAGGCGAGATGTGCATGGCGGCGGCGATGCCGTTACGGTGTGCTCGGAGGAGGTTTCTCCACTGAAGTGCATGGTCATAACCCAGCCTTTCCGCATCCTCTCGCTTGAGGGAGACGATGTGGGTCCAGATATTACCGGGATACTCGTTGACTTCCTGGATGGCAATGTCCAGATCGACATTGTCTTGGTCACCGAACAGACCGTGAGACCGAGGCCGTTGGGCCATGTACTCCATGTACCCCGAGGGCAGCAGCTCCACGCCGTCTCGTGTGGCGATGTACTTGGCATAGCCGCCCTTACCGCCGCCTTTGATGTAGGGACTCTTGACGATCAGTCTTGCCACAGGTCATCCTCGCCTTCATCATACTGTTCCTGAGCCTTCTGTTCAAAGGTCACCCGTCCGTTGGTGGCCTTCACATTCTTCACGCTCTCCGCCCGGAGCTTCTTCAGATAATCCGGGTCGATGCCCAGATGCTCCAGTAGAACACTGAGTCCCATATCTGTTTCCACCGTCTGTTTGAACAGGAGCTTGGCCAGCCTGTCCTCGAACATTCCCAGCCGTCCATCGATAGCAGACTGGATGGCCACTGGGAGCATTCCATTGTGTTCAGCTTCCAGATGGTCCAGGTAGAAGAGGACAGCCCTTTCAATAAAGTCGTTCTTGCTTCTGCTGCCGTCCTGCTGGTAGCCCACCTCCAGTCGGTACTTTGCCAGCGGCGATAGCCGAATGGTCATTTTGTGTGTATTTTCTGATTTGCTCATAATAGCCTCCATATTGTGCGTTTGGTGCCGGGGAACCGTTGACCACTCTAAGGTGGAGCCTTGGCGTGAGGTCAACGGCTCCTGTTCCCTTCTGGAATGAGGTCACTTTTGACCCCCGTAAACTGCCCGCACTGCGGGCAGTTATGGCCGGAGGGTCACCGCTTGCGGCGGCACTCCTTTATCCTGCTTTCTTTTCAGTGGTGGTTTTCTGTGCGTTCCATCTTGCAGTGTCCAGCTCTACCTGTCGGAGTTGCCGCTGATGATACAGTTCCACCGCTTCTTTGATAGGGCGGATGGTGTACCGCAGACTTCCGTTTCGCTTGATCCCCTTCTTGGTGATGACGGTCGTGTTCTCCGTACTGATGAGGCCCTTGTCCACCAGCTCCGCCACATACTTCTTCACCGTTTTGGGCGAGAGATCTACCGCTTTCCCAATAGTCTTGTAGGACGGCCAGCACTGATGGGTCTTGCGATTCTCGATGTAGAGCAGGTAGGTGTAGATCGATATCTCCGCCGAGTTCAGCTTCAGAGAAAAAAGCTCGTTGGGTAATGTGAACCGTCGCTTGAGCAGATCCTGCTTCTGCCATCCATTCATCATGCCTCACCGCCTTTCGAGTGCTCCGTCACCCAGGCGATGAACTTCTCCTTGGGTACCACCATCCGGTTACCGATGCGGAGCGTCGGAAACTCCGGCTCGTGCATCAGCTCATAGCTACTGGACGGTGCGATGCCCAGCACCTGCGCCACCAGTTCTGCGTTCAGGAACAGCGGTAACTCGTCATAGCTTTTGAATTCAGATCTCTTCATTGGATCCCTTCTTTCCTTTTTGTTGGGCCACACACCGTACCGCTTCCTGTTCCGGACTCTCACCGCAACGTCTTCCCCCGTTGACACGCTTTCCTCTCTCGAAGGTCTTGGCGTACTTCTCCCTGGGAGTATCCTCTCCGATGGTGGGTATTCGGTTTTCAAGGTTCACTTATCCGATCCACGGGGCATTTTGATTTGGCTCTACCGCCGTCGGTGTTTTTATGATAAAATACTTTTACGGGATCTTACATCAGGAAGTGATCTTTACGAAGGGAGTGTCACATATGGCGTTTGATGTCGCTCAGCTATTTCTGGCCGAGACGGACAACGGACTTTTCTCCGTTGTCCTCCACCACGAAATCGGAATTGAGGAGCGTCTGCCTGCCGCCACACCCGCCGAACTCCTGATTGCCGCTTCAGAGATCGACTACACAGATTACCGTCGTGAAGTCCAGCGACTGTGGGACGAACATCCTCTGTTCGAGGAGCGGCTGGACATCCCTGTTGCTGACTTGGAGGATTTTGTTGCCGAGGCGCTTCTCCTCCCTTCCATGCTTCAAGAGAGAGACCCCGTGAGCTTCTTCCTGCTGGGCGAGCTTCTCCATCGGAGTTTGCAGATGAAGGATGATGGCTCCGCCTCTTTCTTACTGAAGGCCGGACATCAGATCCTCCGGGTCCTTCGGGAGCCGTTTCGTGTGCAGACCTATCTTCGGAACGTCCTGGAGGCGGCCTTTGACGGCATGGAGCGCTCCAGCCAGCAGGAGCGGTTTGAGAAACTGAAGCAGACCTATCCCGATGTAGCCCAACTCTGCGATCCCGCATTGTTGGATCATATGCCAGAGGGCCGACGTGTCTTTTCAGCTCATAATCTCTTTGGCCTTTACCTTCTGGAGTTGGCTCTTTACTTCCAGCAGGACAAGCAGCGTATTGCCCGGTGCGACTACTGTTGGCGTTACTTTATCCCGAAAACAAAAAAAGTCACCCGGTATTGTGACCGAGTGACCGATGGGCAGAGCTGCAAGCAGCGGGGCGCAAACCTTGCCCGTCTGGAAGCCACTGAGAAGGATGAGGCTTTGCTGATCTGCAAAAAGCTGCGGGATCGAATGTATTCCCGTTTGGTTCGCTGGCAGGATGCTGCTCCCTCCGAAAGAGACCGACTCATCCCCATGGACTATGATGATTATGACGCATGGAGCGAAAACGCCCGGCTGGCTCGGATGGCATATCTCCAGGGTGACCTCACCGCCGAGGCGTTTCTGCAAAAAATCGACACCACACACGAGTTGGAAAACTACGAAGCAGGCAAGGCAGAGCTAAAAACGGAGGCCACTGCTTGGCAGAAACAGGTAGCAAGCAGTTGGGCATTTGACCGGGAGTCTTTCTATCCGGAATCGATCATGGTTCTGGATACAACTTCCGGAAAGAAGGGTGAGTGGGAGATCCTTACCAGGGATGAGCTTCTCCGTCAAGTTCAGGAGGGACACCAAAGCCTTCGGGAGAAATATCGGAAAGACTGACTATGAAAATAAGCCGAGGCAATTTGCCTCGGCTTATTCATTTGCTTACTGCGAGGTAACTGCTTCCCTTTCAAACCCCACTCCGCCGGGAAAGTTCCTCCTGCCATTTCCGCAGCACATTCCGCAGGGGCTCGTCCAGAATCTCCCACACCTTGTCTTGGATCCACCAGGGCACTCCGTAGGCCGCCTCCGCAATGCTGCCCGTGATGGCGGCCAAGGTGTCGCTGTCGCCCCCCAGGGAGATGGCGTTGCGGATGGCATCCTCAAAATCCTTGCTCTCCAGAAAAGCGATGATGGCCTGGGGCACTGTGTCCTGGCAGCTCTCATTGAACCAGTAGCCGGGCCGGATCTCGTCCAAGGTCTGGCTCAGGTCGTAGCCGAACTCCCGCTCCACATAGGCCTTGATCTCTGCCTTGCTGTGGCCGGTCCGGGCCAGGAAAATGGCAGCTGCCGTACTCTCGGCCCCCTTGATGCCCTCTGGGTGGTCATGGGTCACACCGGCTGCCAGCGCAGCCATGTGCCGGGTCTCTTCCATGGTGTCAAACCACCAGCCCACCGCCGCCGTCCGCATGGCGGAGCCGTTGCCCCAGGAATGGTAGGGCTCCCGGCTGTCAGAAAAGAGCCATGCTCCGAACCGGCCGCCGTAGCCGGCATCGGGATACATCTGGCCGTACTTTTTCATGGCGTCGATGAAAGCGTCCTTCTCCCCAACCTTCATCAGCGCCTCGGCCACAGCAAGAGTCATCACCGTATCGTCGGTGAAAAAGCACTTGTCCTGAAAGAGCAGAAAATCCTTGGTTTTAATGTTGTTAAACTCGTAGACCGAACCCACGATATCCCCAACGATGGCACCGATCATTTCCGCCAACCCCTTTTCTTCATGTCTTTGCGGATGGCCTCCATGGGCGCAGCGGGAACGGCGCCGGTAGCCCGGAAGCATGCCACGGTCTCGGACATAGCTTGGAAGTTCAGCTCGGTCCCGACGCTGTCCGGCACATAGTCCACCGCCCGGTCCCGGGCGATCCCGAACTGCCCCGCCGTCTCCACAGCATCCATATTCGCCCCCAGGAACAGGAACTCCCAGCCGTAGTTCTCCTTCTCGTGCTCGATCATGGCCCGGATCTTCTGGACGGAATACTCCCGGCTGGCGTTCTCCGCCCCATCGGTAATGATGACAAACATCACCTTCTCCGCCCGGTATTCCTCCGCCGTGTTCCGCTGGACGCTCACCAACTTGTGGATGGTTCGCCCGATGGCGTCCAGCAGAGCCGTGGAGCCGCCCACCTGATATTCCTTCCCTGTCATGGGGCTCACCGCCCGGATATCGATGCGGTCGTGGAGGATTTCATAGCGGTTGTCGAAGAGCACCGTGGTGATCCGGCACTCCCCCTCCAGTGCTTTCTGCTTCCGGAGCATGGAGTTAAACCCGCCGATGGTGTCGCTCTCCAGCCCCGCCATGGAGCCGCTCTTGTCCAGGATGAATACCAGTTCCGTTGCGTTCTTTTTCATAGGGAATGACCTCCTGTGTGTTGATGGCTTCATTTTAGCCCACACAGGAGGTCATCGGGTCGCTTGGGAAGCGACAAATTGTTATGCGCCCAGCAACGGCTGGTCGTATGTGAACAGCACCTCGTTGATTTCAAAAATGTCGTACTTCCTATTTACAATGAAGTACTCCACGATCACATCGAACTTGCTGGCATGGGACAGAGCGTAACCCGCCCGCTCCAGCAAGTCGTCGGTTTCCGGGAGGGTCAGCTCCAGAGCGATGGCCAGCGCCAGAATGGTGGGCTTCTTGGGGGTATAACCCTTCACGCTACGGATCTTGGAAAAGAGCTTGCGGTCCATGTTTGCCCGCTTGTAGACCTCCACATCGGTCTTGCCCTTTTTGTCAATGAGCTTCAGAAGGGTATCGGAGAAAGGCTCGTCCAGGTTTTCCATCAGGTCGTCCAGTCCCTGAGCGGGCATGGCCATGGGGGCCGCCATCGCTGGCGCCTGGATACTCAGGTCGGGCCTTGCCGCCTGCCGGTGGGCGTCCTCCTCCACATCCAGAAGCTGCCGCCGGGTGACCCGGTGGGTGTCCACATAGTGCTGGTCGATGTAGCTCTCCACATCCCCCAGCAGGGCCTGGCTGATCCGGAAGGAGGACTTGTCAAAAACCGCCAGGTAGGCCTCCATATCGTGATCCAGCAGGTACTCCTCAATGGCCGACCGGGCCACCTCCAAGGCCTCGTCCTTGGGGTAGCCATAAATCCCGCTGGAGATGAGCGGAAAGGCGATACTCTCGCAGCCGTTCTCCGCCGCCAGCTTCAGGGAGTTTATGTATGCGCTGCGGAGCAGCTCCCGGCACCACTTTTTGTGCCATACATTGTAAACTGGCCCGGCGGCGTGGATGATATACTTCGCCGGCAGTGCGAAGCCGGGCGTAATCGCCGCTTCTCCTGTCTTGATGGAAGCCACCGCATCGCAGGCCGCCTGAAGCTCCCGCTCCCCCGCCGCCCGAAAAATGGCACCGCAAACCCCACCGCCCATTTGCAGGTCGGTGTTGGCGGCGTTGACGATGGCATCCACATTCATTTTTGTGATGTCCTGACGGACGATGGTAAGGGGCACGGAATCACCTCACTGTCTTAGGGTGTATCGTCACTTTCACCTTTTGTTGAGCGAGCACTGTACACAAAATCTTCATCGATATTCAGATCATGCTTTTTCAAAAGCCCTCGGATAAATGAAATACAATCGTAGGCCGAATATCCGGTGCTGATATAGATACCTGTTCCTTTTTTGAATTCCACGCCGCCCTTCAATGCTCCTTGATCATACGAGAATACCGGGTTTTGCCATCCCGGAAGAGCCTCATTTCCTCTTGCCATACATTCAATTACCGTGCTATCCATATCGTATAGCTTAACAGCCACCGAGCGGACCATCGCCGCAAAGCTTTCAACATTTACTCTTTCGCCAAGAAGCTCATAATAGTTCACTTGCTTAAATGTAGCCGTCCTCGAATCTGTGACTCTATATTCCTGATATCTCGGATCGCTGAAGTCAATCTTTTCTTCTGCCTTATCAATGGGGAACAGTTTTAGAATCAACTCCGAAAGGTGAGCCGCCCTCTCCCGAATGGCTTTTTCATCCCAAATAGTCCGTCCCAATACATTGCCATAAAGAACCGTAATATGTGTCGGCGTTTCCGGGTTTTCAAGCATTTGCTTCTTTTCCTCAAAGGACTTATCACCAAGCTCGCTATTATATCCGGTCAAAGTCAAATTGCCAAGAGTATGCAGATACCGCTCATGAACACGCTCCCAGTCATCTCCCAGCATGTTCTGCCAGCTTTTTGACAAGTTTTTATTTTGAGGCATAATGTGTTCAATGCTCAAATCCGCTGTTTGCACCTTCTCTTTACTTTGGTTTTCAACGGCTACCAAAAGGAACTTGCACAGAGCATTCTTGCGATATAGATTTTTCTCCTTCAATGCAAGTATAAATTCCTCATCACTCGGAATGGCATCCTTCGAGCTCATCTGCGTTAGGAATGACACAATAGCATCATAATAGTAGTTCCTATTTTCCTCACGATTAAATACACGCGAATATAAAGTTTTGTAGAGACCTCGCAAAGAATTTGAACCCACTTCACAAATCAAACGCCTGATACTATAATTCAGCAAAAGATTCAACACTTTTGAAAGTGTTTTTTCTGTGATGATCCTCTTTTCAAAATCATCGAAGACCTTAAACAAGAAAAGATAGACGGTGGTTTGCTTTAGTTGGCGCAACCCAGTCAACGCTTTATTCACATCCGCACCGAGTTCATCTGTTCCCGCCAAAAAGATGCGATACTGTTCAGCATAATGCAACAGTTCAGAGAGCATAGACTCGTTGCTATATTTACCGTTTCTAAAGAGCAATTTGAAATTATCATACGCTTCTTTTTCCCTTGTAAATCCGTCAAGTTTCAAATTGAGATAATCAAGGAAAAAAGCTACCATCTCATCTTTGCTAAGTATCTGTTCAATTTTCAACCAATAATCTTCGTATAACCGCTCCTGATCCATCTCCGTCATCAAGACAAAATTTCGAATTTTGTCCGCCAGACTAAGTGGTACTCCAGTAGAATTGATGCGCTCAAATATTTCTTGTTCTTTTCCCCTCTCCTCATCTTCAAGCTTAATCATTGCACAGGTAAGATGCTCTATCCCATCATAAATTTTCTCAATGGTAAGACCATCATCACCTTCAAGTGCTTTTCTCGCCAAGCTGCAGAAGAGTTCGTAATTTTGATAAATACCGCTGGACTTATCCATCTTTTCAGGATGGTCTTCCATAAGAAGCATAAGTTGCTGATTATCACTCTTAATTGGCTTCAATTTCAGCTTGCTCGAGTCATCAATATTATACTTCTTAAACTTGTCTTCATTGAACATTAACGAGCGGAGTTCTGCTTTTTCGCTATCGCTATTGGCTACATCAATAAGCGCCTTCAGCAAGATATAAATTGTGGTCAGGCGCTGCTGGCCATCGATCACAACATAGTAGTCAATCTTATTTTCTGTTTTCAATAGCTCATAGACAACGGAACCTGTAAAATGGTAGCGATCTTGCTCGTGGGCCTGAATGATATCCTCGAAGAGCTTTTCACATTGCTCTGCCGACCATTCATAATTTCTCTGGTAGACCGGAATAGAGTACTGCCTCAAATTCTTATTAATGAAATCGTTTATGAAGCTGCCTTTGTCTATTTTCATTGTAATCACCTCATGTGTAGATAATACAAAGATGTCAATATCTAATTGGCACAAATACACTGTTAAATATATTTTACCACGCCATCAGTGAGTTCTCAACCGTCTTTATCTTTCTTCGACATAGAATTAGTATATCTTTATAATTTACATTATGAGAAGTTCGCCGATGGAGCGGTAAAATGTATTGAGGATGAGATCCCATTTGACCTGCCGGAGGG
>NZ_CALPCU010000009.1:0-77294 GCF_943193085.1 Vermiculatibacterium agrestimuris
CTCCGGCAGGTCAAATGGGATCTCATCCTCAATACATTTTACCGCTCCATCGGCGAACTTCTCATAATGTAAATTATCCTCACCAACAAAGATAATAGTATCATTCTTGATATCCTTGGCTTTGAGCTTACCATCTTTCACCATCTGCTGCTTTTGCTGACGAATGCGCTCCAGCAGAACAGAAGCCGGTTCATCATTGGGATCTTGCGGAACCAACTTACCACGAATGGCAAGATCAAGCACCTTTTGCCACAATGCTTTCGTATCCATTATTCATCTACCTCGCCAATCAGTTCTTCCAGCGCAGCCACAGCCTTGGCAATATTAGCGGACTTCTCCTTAATCTGCTCCAACAACTCCGCAAGAGTATAATCCGCCATACCAGAGTCAGACTTTATCCAAGTGATATCCAGGCTGGTCTTATCCCGATCCAAAATTTCCTCATAGGTGTACTTGCGCCATCTGCCGTTGGGATTCTCCTCGCTGAAGGTCTCCTTCCGGGCGGACAGGTCACCGTCCTTATAGCACTCGACAAATTCGTCAAAATGACTTTCTTTCAAGGGATTCGTCTTTCCAAAGGAGGGCATATCGGAACGAAGGTCATAAATCCAAACTTCCTTTGTATTGTTCTTATCGGAAGTTCCACGGGTAAAAAACAGCACGTTAGTTTTAACGCCCTGGGCATAGAAAATGCCGGTGGGCAGGCGCAAAATGGTATGCAAATTACACTTCTCCATCAGGTCACGGCGAATACGCTCACCGTCACCATCCGCAAACAGTACATTGTCTGGCAAAACCACAGCAGCGCGGGCATTGCCATGAGTATTCAAGCTGCGGTAAATATGCTGCAAGAAATTAAGCTGCTTATTGCTGGTCGGAAATGTAAAGTCATCACGGGTTGCACGCTCACCGCCCTTTTTAGTACCAAAGGGTGGATTGGTTAGTACCACATCATAACCCTTCATATTCTTACCGAAGTTGGAAAGAGTGTCTCCAAGATAGATCGGGCCACTGATATCGTGCAGCATCGCATTCATCAATGCCAGCCGATGGGTATCATGCACCAATTCACATCCAGAGAAAGCCTGGGTTCTCTGAAATTCCTGCTGATCTACGGGCAATTCAAACAGGTCATCGGTGTGATCCTTAACATAGCGGTCAGCAGCAATCATAAAGCCAAATGTACCACAGGCGGGGTCATTACACCGTTCACCGGGCTGCGGTGCAATCAAACGGGTCATAACATTGATAAGCACTCGGGGCGTGAAATACTGTCCGGCGCCGGATTTCTTTTCGGTAGCGTTCTTTTCGAGCAACCCTTCGTATAGATTGCCCAAGCCCTCCTCTTTGGCGCTATACCAATCAAACTGATCAATGGTTGTAATGATCTTCTCCAGATTCTTGGGCTCGTCAATATTGGTCTGTGCCCCCTGATAGATTTCACGGACACGGCCAGTGCAGTTGTCCCCCAGATGGTCGAGAAGTTCCTTATAGAAACGCTTAAGTTCAACGCCCTGCTTGCCGGTAAGCTGATCCCAGCGATATTGCTCGGGTATTGCTGTTTCTGTACCAGTCTCTTTGCACATCTTCAAGAAAAGAATATAGGTAAGCTCAGTAACATACTGCTGATAAGTAATGCCGTCATCTCTCAGCACATTGCAAAGATTCCAGAGTTTTGCTACGATCTCCTGATTGTTCATGCCACACTTCCCCCATCTTCATAGAGATACTCATTCAGCTCCGTAATGATCTCACGGAGCTTTCCGCCGAAGCGCCGGTCAATGATGGAAAATCCTCCAGCGTTCTTAAATGCTCCGACTTCAAAAATCTGCTCATCCAAAACGCTCTCTTCCAGGAGCACTTTTTCAATACGGTTAAGCCAATCAAGCTGATTCTTATTGAAGTCATGGTTAAGCTTTAATTTTGCAAAGGCGTGTTTTACTCGCTGTTCATGGCTAACCAGTGCGGAACCTAAAACCTGCTGACGGATAAATGCAATAATATCTGCCACAATATCCTGATTGGTCATCTCATTCCACGCCGTGTTCAACTGCTTCTCCGTGAACTCATGACGGTCCAGCTCCAGTTTCAAGCTCTTAAGATCTTCTCTGGTGAGTTCAGAGGGTTTCGTACAAACCGTCCGCAGTGCGGCGATGGTATTCATATTGTTGTTAATAAATGCTTTGAATGCATCCAGATAGTCTTCCGGCTTCTGCCCCTCGCCGTAGCCACGTGTATGGCTAATCAGTTCATCCTCATGGTAGTCAATCACTACTGAGTGCTTACTGCGAGGCTTGTCCATATCCAATACCGAGAAGGCTTCACGATGGTTCAGAAGTTCTGCGGTTGCCTCTTTGACAGTACTGCCATTGAGGTGTTCTGCAAAATCAGAAAGATCTTTACCCCCAGTAAGATGGATAAACTGTTCCCGGGCTTTCTCGCTTACATTACGGCGTTTCCTCTGCAGCTTGGCAACAACCAGATCAATTTGATAGGCAAGCTGTTCGTCAGTAGCTGCTACTTCCAGTCCCCTAATCAAATCTTCGAAGCCGGCCGAGGGGTTGGTCACAACAGGCTTCATATTGCTGACATCCTGCAAGGATTCATATACACCCACAGGATCATAAATCTCAAAATGGGTTTTGCCAATAACGGGACATAGCCGGGTAGCTCGGCCCAGCATTTGTTCAAAGAGAATACGTGATTTGATGCGGCGCATAAAGACAAGAGTGGTTATTTCCGGCACATCAATGCCCGTGGTTAAAAGATCAACAGTAACCACGACTTTGGGTAGAGACTCATTCTTGAAGCGCTTGATGGCCTCGGATATCTTCTTTTTATTCCCTCCTGCCACGCTGCCGGTGATCTTCATCACCGTATCGTTATCAACGCCGCCCTCCGTATAAATCTCTTTCAAAATCTTGACGATAAGATCTGCGTGGTTGTCATCAACGGCATAAATAAGGGTCTTTCCCTGCCCGTCCGGATTGAAATCCCAAGCAATTTCTTCGAAAACCGTGCGATTGAAGTTTTCAGTAATGACCCGGCGGTTGAAGCTGTCAATTTCAAACTTCATATCATCTTCCAGCTCATCACTATTAAGGACTTCGCCGGTAACCGGATCGTATATTGCAAGCTGCTCTCCCTTCTCGTAATTGATACCTTCTACACGAAGTTTAGTGCGGATATCATGGGGGGCATCATGATCAACCAGATAACCGTCAATGACCGCTTCACGGTAGGAATAGTTGAAAACAGGCTTTCCGAAAATCTCGGTTGTGTGTAATGCCGGAGTCGCCGTCAAAGCAACCTTCACGGCATCAAAATATTCGATAACAGTGCGGTATTTGCTGATATAGTCATCCTGATTGCGATAGAGCATCTCCGTTTCGCTCATCTCTTTATCCAGAATGTATCCACGATGTGCCTCATCAACCACGATCAAATCGTAATCTGTGACAGAGGGCATGGTATCGCCTTCGGGATAGAGAATACGCTTAACAAGACTCTGCACCGTTGCAATATGTATTTTAGTTTCCTTATCGATTTCCTTTTCGTCCAGCCCTTTAATGTTATAGATAGAATCCAAAGTCATCAATTCTTCGATTTTGACTTCCTTGAACACATCCTCAGCCTGCTCCCCCAGCGCTGTTCGATCTACCAGAAATAGTACCCGCTTAAAGCGGTCACTCTTAATAAAACGATAGATCATGCCCAGAATCGTACGGGTCTTTCCGGTACCAGTCGCCATGGATAGCAAAACGGTTTGCTTTCCATCAATAACAGCTTGCTCCGCTGCTTCAATGGCTCTTATTTGATATTTGCGAAGATTCAAACCGTCTGGATCGCATAGCAGATCCAACGGTGTATTTTGGAGTACTGCGTTAGCCGAAGCAATATCCTTTTCAAGTTGCTCCATCAAACCTTGAGGGCTGATCCATCCTTGCAATGCCTTGGGTGCATTAGCTCCACTGCGCAAATCCTGAAACCAGATACCGGATTTGGTATCAATCTGTTTCAGATACTTGCGGCCATTGGTTGCAAAGACAAACGGGACTTTATATGCTCCCCACTGATTGATGATATACTCTTTATGTTCGGCCTTGATTCCCTTGGCATACTCTTTGCACTGGTAGTCAATCACTGAGGGGATATCAATCGCTGCTTTTTTGGCCTCAACAACCCCCACAAGCTTCAACCCAACAAACAAGGCATAATCTGCATAGCCGTTTTTACCCACGGTAGAATCGGTGGGCCACTCAGCAATGGCAAGATTTTTTCCTTTCTGGGGGCGGGCACCTTTAGAATAGCACAGGCTGTTAGTGTCTGCTTCCCAGCCATACTTGCGAAGCTGCTCATCAATGAGATAGCGAGTTTCAGCTTCAGAAAGCTCCATGCTCTCAGATGCAGTTTCGCCCTTTTCAGCTCGTTCCTTGGCAGTCTTAGACGATGCTGCCGTGGATACCTCCTCGATCTGCTTGGAAAGCTCTGTAATCCTTTCTTCTTGCTCCTTGATGATAGTCTCATAATCCGGCTGCTCTACATTTTCTGGCACAACAAAGGCGGGAGCAATATATCCCCAATCGCCATATACCTCCATAAACCAAACCGCAAGGTTATAGGTCATAGAGAGTAGAGTTTTTGCATCCTCTATGGAATCCGCACCAGCGTGTACGGCATCGTTACGGGTCTTACGCAATGCGAATAGGATATCGTCAATTTTCTTTGGGATCAAACCTTCTCGTTTCAGCAGGCGAATCCGGTTGGCATGCGTATTGTCTACGGCAGGTTCCCTAATATGCTCAAAAGCAAAAATCTCACGGACCAAGCGCTCCCCAAACATGCCCATCTTATATAGGCAGGCGTTGGCATCAGAATACACATAATTCTCCGCCGCAGCACCGATCTGTGCCAATGCCGGCCAGTATCTATTAAGAAATTCAAAATTAGACTTCATGTGTATCCTCCTAACTTTAGTAGAGCTTCCGATAATTCTATATTATCAGAAGTTAAGGGACAAAAAATAATTCTCGGCTACAATACCGCCCTTTTGCAAAATGAAGTATATTGGTTTCCTCAGTCGCTCGTCACAGGGGTCAGAAACCGCCTCAGAGTTTTTCCTATATCTCCCGCGATTATCGCATCAATACAATTACTCTTATAAACACCGCTCTAACGATTCAATTTCATACGGAGTTAGACAGCGATTTATCAGCTGACGGTTTCGAATAATGGCCGAAATTACTTGGTCCTCCGTCAAGTCCTTTAGACGATGCCTATATCGATCCAATATCTTTCTGATTGCAGAACTCGGAACGCCAAATTCTGTAAGAATACGAATATTTGCATCAGTAAATTCATTTTCAATTGCTTCTGCTATAAATGAATAATCTCCTGCTTGGATTCCCTCTTCCGCAGCAATATATTTCTGGAGTGAGTCGACAACATTCAGCCACTTGGGAATTTTATATTGCAACCAGTTCTTCTGAAATCTAAATATAGTTTCAATTGCTTCATCTGCAAGTTGTCGTGCCACTTCAGGATAGTCAGTTATAAACTGCTTCATTGAGAAATGTATATCTGAATAATTATTAGTAATCTTTTTAAGATGCTCTTTGGCATAATAGGAAACACGGTCATTAATCATTTGCCGGATATTTTTGTTATAAATATAGCTGACCGTTTGGGTCGCCATCCATTTTGTGGATATAAGCACATTTTTATCGTTTCCCTCAACAAAACGTTCTTTTACTAAGTCAAATATAACGCAAAGATGACCATACAGTTTTTTATCTCTTAAATCTCTCCAAACAATGTCGCCTCTACCATTTGGATCAAGCATCATCTTACGGATGATTGGCAACAACTCAAGCTGATCCTTAATTGAGACAGCATTACGCTTCAAAATAACTTTCAATGCATCAGGCAAACTCTCGAAGTGCTGATACCGTTCCATATTGAAAGATTTAACTTCAGCTTTTTCAATGTTTACCAGCACTTCATCATCAATCGGATTCTGGGTGTATGCCGGAATATCGACAGTCATTTCTTTCGCCTGCGGCGGTTTTTTAAGATTTATTACTCGACCGACACAATGCTCCATTAAACGGCCTGCTCGCCCTCGAATGTTAGAATAGTCAAAATAATCAACATTACGAGTACCAATTTTATTATCATAATAAATCACATTTTTAGCAGAAGTATTAACGCCCTCAATTATAGTGTTAGTACAGAATAAAAATCTTAGCTTGCGGTCATTAAAGTATTTAATAGTTGATGTCGTGATATGTTTGGGCATGGAGCCATCGTGAACTCCAATCCCATTTGCAAGGCAGTGTGCCAGAGACCATTCAACGCCAAGATTTTCATGAATCCATTGAATCAAAGGAATGTCCTCATTTCGTTGGATTCCTTGGTCTTCCAGATGATTACAATAGGCAAAGGCCAACTTTCGAGCGGTCGACGGTGATGAACAAAAAATTAGAGATTGATCCTCAGTCTTATCTAACACTGCGAAAATATCTTCGGCTGACACTTTGCCGCCCTGCTTTTTCTTCACAATATCATAGAGATTCTCTGTTTCAGTATAAACCAGCGAATAGCCAGTCTTGTAAAAAACAGCATCATATTTTTCCAAGAAACCGGGAGAAATATTATCAATATTTGGGCCCAACAGATAAAAATGGCAGGAAGGATTCCTCATCATACGAAGAAATGCGATATTCAATATATTTGCCCTGTTATCTTCCCGCTGCTTACTAAGCTTGTAAAATTCATCAATAATAAGCAAATCAATATGTGGCATATCAGGGTACTCTAATACTCGCTCTGCTGTAAGCAAAAAAATATTTCCTTTTTCTGTCGAGGCGGTTTGCGATGTTCGAACAATTATCTTGTATTGATCAGAATACCGTTTTAATTTTATTCGAGTCTCGTCAAGCAACGCCAAGGTGGGCTGAATAATAACAATATTTCTATATATGCCACTGGCAACGATCTCTTCAATCAATAAGCTTTTTCCAAAACTGGTAGGAGCACTTACAACGACATTCCGCTTTGAAAGAACCAGTTCTGATAGTTCTTTTTGCTTACTATGTAGACTTTTATCAAAAATATAATCTGACCGATGATATTCCTGCCGTATGCGTGCGTCAAGATCGGTTAGCGTCATTTTATATTTTTCAATATAGGGATAGAAGCCGACTGCCTCAATTAAATCCTCCCACATGGGTTTCAATGCGGTTGGAACAGTCTCCCATACATCAATGATTTTTATCAAATGATTTCTTCCAACTGTCTGAGTTTCGGTACTCTCTGAATTCAAAGCGTTAGAAATGGCCTGGAACAAATCAAATTGATCATTAGGCTCTAACAAGGCAATATTATCAATTTTCTGAAAGAAATCCATATCTGCCTCCTGGTTAGATACTTTGCATATGCCAAATTTTTTCAATCATACATTTCACAAGCTTTTTCTTTGCTTCTATGGGCATAAGAATCAATACCGTTTGAACCCGCTCCCGATAAGGAAACGTGTTAATTGAATTATAATAATCACGAAGTGTTGTTGTATGGGTAACGATATCTGCATCTTTGATAGCATCATCGACGGCTTTTAGATAGTCCAACGCGATATTATCTTCGTAAATGCATAAAAGAGGGATGCATATATATTGAAATACATCTTTTAACAAAACAGGCTTGCTCAACTTTTCAATCCATACTGCCCTTTGGGGGTGCTCCAACTGAGCTTCAAGCCCACGTTTGATAATTACATACTGCTCAGTAAGGTAGTCTTTGGTTATATGCTTTTTTAGGTCTCCGACCAATTCGTCAATACCGCCTTTTATAACTCCGTTGGTTTTCCACGCCTTATAGAATTTGGTTTCGCCTAACCATAATGTCTGGCCATCCTGGCTAACATGTACAGCATCAAACCCTTTTGCTTCCTGGGAAAAAGAATCCTTAAAATACATTTTTGAAATGAGGGGAATAGTATTTTTAAATTCTTTTAGAATCATGTGCAATATAATTTCTCCCAACACCCCTTTTTTCTCATACCATCGCAAAAAGTCAGGATCCCATTCTTCCTCAGGGATATCACGTTCAAGATAATACCTAAGTCTATCAATCTCATGAAGCTTTAGGAGACTTTGAGCTGCCTCTCTCTGTTTCTTTGTGATTTGATCTCTCGGAATTTCCGCATATGCAAATGCATACTCTAAAATATTTTCAGAAAAAACGGAAGCAAAATTATCATATGCGTACTGCAGTAGGCCATCACTACTCACGTCTGTGTTTAACAACACAGTGTTCACGTCGTCCTCGTCAATTTTCAAAACCAGGACCCCGCTCCGGCCCATATTATTTATGGCTTGCATTAAACCACCTTGCTCTTTCTTTTACTGCATATTATCGTCTTCGTCTGGCACGATCTCCATAATATCCTCCACTCGGCAATCCAGCGCTGTGCAAATCTTCAAAAGGATTTCCGTGGTAACATGACCGTTATGGCCCATCTTGGTCACAGATGCCGAACTGATGCCCGCTTTGGCACACAAGTCTTTCTTTTTCATATCTTTGTCGATGAGCAGCTTCCAAAGTTTTTTATAACTAACCGCCATAACATAGTTCCTCCATACCGACATACAAAAAATGCCCTGCCGCTCGGCAGAGCATTTTTATAGATCCATACTGCCGAGGCGTATACCAACACTGACAGCGTTGTAATTCATATTATCAGATTTTGGCGAAAAAGGCAAGAAAATAATGTGATCGCATGATTATTCTTGCAGTTGGAAGCTAGCACGCATCTCACTCTCTTGCATGGGGCACGCAAAATTGATATACTAAACTCAAGAAAACTGCACTGATATAGGAGGTTCGATATGATCTGTGAAATCTGCAAAGACGAGGCCTTTCTTGCTCAAAAGGCGGAAGTCGCCACGACAAGCGACCTTGGCATAGCGCAGGATCTTCTGGACACCCTCATCGCTCACAAAGATGGCTGTGTGGGTATGGCGGCAAACATGATCGGCGTCAATAAGCGCATCATTGCCTTTGACAACGAGGGCGAATATATGGTCATGTTCAATCCTGTCATTGTCAAACAGTCCGGACCCTATGAGGCCGAGGAGGGCTGCCTATCCCTCACTGGCACCCGGAAAACCAAACGCTTCCAATCCATCAAGGTGCAGTGGCAGAACGAAAATTTCCAGACCCGAATCAAGACCTTTACCGGCTGGACGTCGGAGATCATCCAGCACGAGATCGACCACTGCGAAGGAATTATCATATGAAAAAGCAGACAAAAATCATTCTCGCTGTATGCTTGACCTTTCTTCTCCTGCTTGGGGTCGGCGGCTATGCCTATGTGGCAGACTACTACCGTGCTGACGAAGCCGCACTGGCCGCCATGGCCTATCAGACAGACGAGGTGCAGATCAAGGAGGACGGGAATATAACCTGGTTCGTTCCCCAGGAGCCGATTGCAGGGCTGATCTTTTATCCCGGAGGAAAGGTGGAACACACGGCCTACGCTCCCCTACTGCGGGCCTGTGCAGAGCAGGGGCTCCTCTGTGCCCTGGTTCGGATGCCCGGCAACCTGGCGGTGTTGGATGCCAATGCGGCAGATGGGCTTCCAGAAAAGTATCCAGAGGTCACAACCTGGTATATAGCTGGGCACTCTCTGGGTGGCGCCATGGCAGCATACTACGCCGCCGCACACTCAGATGATTACAATGGGCTCATCCTGTTGGCTGCGTACTCCACCAAGGATCTCACCCAGACACCGCTGCGGGTACTCTCCATCTATGGCTCGGAGGATGGGGTGATGGATCGGGAGAGTTACAAAAAGAATTGGGCAAACCTTCCTGCTGACACCACAGAAGTCATTCTGGAGAGCGGCTGTCATGCCCAGTTCGGTAGCTATGGCTCTCAGGATGGCGATGGTACTCCCGCCATTTCAGGTGAGGAGCAAATCAAGCAGACGGTAGAGGCCATTGCCGCCTTTGCTGTCCCATAAAACATGATTGATGCGTGGCAAGCACAGGAACTTCGCATATTTCTCCAAAAGTATTGACAAATCTGTATTCTCTGTTATAATACAACGATTTAGTTCAGTAAGACTAAATGGGAGGCATGGGGAAAACAAGTTTGGAGGAATCGCTCATGTATCATTTTGACTATGTGTCTCGAAAGAAAGCCATGCCCTACAAAAAGGAACTCATTGAAATCATCAACAGGGTTCAAGATGAGGTGAGAAGTGATTTTACATTTCAGTTTACCTTCATCGGCAGTTCAAAGCGCAACATGATTACCTATGATTCCAAGACTAACAAGGGATTTGACTTTGATGTTAATATCGAAGTCAATGACGATGATGAAGACTATGCGCCGAAAGAGATTAGGGAGATTTTACGGGAAGCGTTGAATCGCATCGCACGAAACTATGGATATTCGCCTTGTGAAGATTCGACCCGAGTGCTGACGATCAAGTGTATAGATTATCGTCGATCATCTATCATACATAGTTGTGATTTTGCGATAGTCCATAATTGTAAAGAAGGACAGCAGTATATTCAATTTGATAGACAGACAAGAGCTTGTGCCTGGGCGTTTCAAGCGCAGCCTGATCGTGACCTTGAACGAAAAGTAGATGTCCTTAAGAAAAAGGGCTTCTGGAATGAAGTACTGGACATATATCTGGATAAGAAGAATCTGAATACAGATCCTAATAAGCATTCCAGATCCTTGTACGCCCAAACAATAAACGAGTGTTACCAGCGGCATTTTGGCAAATAAGAACATCTTTTGTGGCTCACTAAAATAGGCCCCAAGGGGATGTCTGTTTCCTTGTTTACAGCAAGGTAACTGCTTCCCCCTCTCAGAAAAGACTTGCATACCTCCTCCGTCAGAGTTACAATTCAATCAACAGAAACAAAAAACGCTTCCCGTCCTGGCCAGTGCAAAGCATCAGCTCAGGGTAGGAAGCGTTTTTGACCACATATTTAGCCACAGTTGGGGCTGGACCACATGGAAAACCCACGGTTAGAGAGTTCTAAAGAGCATATCAAATGGAGCAGAAACTGCTATAAATGTCCAAAAAATGTTATAAAAAAGTTCTCTGTATTCTTTGGGATGTGGAAACCGTGCGTTCAAGTTGCGCCACTCAAAACAAAGCCCCTCTGAAATCAGCAATTTCAGAGGGGCTTTTGCTTATTCATTGATTGGCGTATCAACTGCTGATAGACTACCGCAGCACCCAATTCTGACTTTCGGTCTGCAGCCTCACCATTCGGGCAAATGCCCCATTCTGCTTCATCAGCTCCTCCGGCGCTCCTGTTTCCGCCACAGTGCCATCGGACAGCACCACGATCTTGTTGGCATTCTCCACCGTCCTCATGCGGTGGGCGATGATGAGCACCGTCTTTCGCTCTACCAGCCGGGAGATGGCCTGCTGGATCTCCGTTTCATTCTCCGCGTCCAAGGAGGCGGTGGCCTCGTCCAGCAGAATGATAGGTGCGTCCTTCAAGAGCGCGCGGGCGATGGAGATGCGCTGCCGCTCGCCCCCGGAGAGAGTGGAGCCGTTCTCCCCGATCATGGTCTGATACCCCTGGGGGAGCTTGGTGATAAACTCGTCACACATCGCGTCCTTGGCCGCCTGTATGACCTCCGCATCCGTGGCGTCCTTCCGGCCGATGCGGATATTCTCCATGATGGTGTTGTTAAACAGCGTCACATCCTGAAATACGATGGAGTAGGCAGTCAGGAGCCTTTCCGGGTCAACCTTGCTCACATCCACGCCGCCCACGGTGATCTTGCCCCGGTCTATATCCCAAAACCGCGCCGCCAGCTTGGCGGCGGTGGACTTGCCGCCGCCGGAGGGGCCGATCAGGGCCGTGACCTCGCCCTGCTTGGCGGTGAAGGACACATCCTTCAGCACTGTCTCGCCGCTATTGTAGGCGAAGCCCACATGGTCAAAGACAATGTCGTAGCCCTTGGGAGAAAAGGCCGGTTCGCCGCGCTGGGAAGGAGTTTCGTTGATCTCATTCATGCGGTCGATGTTTACCTGCAGGGAGTTCATAGCCGCCAGATTTTGCAGGGAAAAGCTCATGGGCTCATAGATGCGGGAGACCACCAGCAGGAACAGGAAGAAGGTCACAAGGGATAACTCGCCGCTGACCAGGCGCATACTGCCCACCAAAGCCACCGAGGCGATGCCCAGCTTCAAGACCATTTGGGCCGGGACTACAAACATGGCCGAGCCCAGCTCGCTCTTGATATGCCGCACCTCCAGTACGTCGATCTTCTCCCCCAGCCTATCCAGATATTGCTGCTCCGCCTTACTGCTTTTTAGGTCTCGGATGGTCTCCAAACACTCCTGCACGCCGTCCGCCACAGCGAGATTTGCGGCAGTCTGCCTGCGGGTAAAATAGTTCTGCGCCTTTTTGGAGACACCCACGATCACCAGCGCCACCGGCAGCACCCACAGGGCGGCGAGGGCCATCTGCCAATCGTAGCATAGCAGACTGACAGCAACCAAGCAGGTGGAGATCACCGAGCCGTAAAACTGAGGGACATAGTGGGAAAACATCTGCTCGGCGGTTTGCACATCCCCCATGATGGTGTTGGTCAGGTCGGACAGATCCTTTTTGCCGAAGAAGGACAGGGGGAGCTGGCGCAGCTTCTCCGCCAGCCGGATGCGGCAGGCCCCGGATTCCCGGTAGGTGGAAAAGTAGGTGGCATTGTACTTCCAAAACTCGGAGAGCCAGACCAAAACCAGCGCCCCGGCAATTCCAGCGGCATAAAGCCCGTATTGGCCGGAGGAATGTCCGCCCCTCAGGAAATCGCTCACCAGCAGATAGAGCAGCCCCACAGGGAGCATCAGCACCAGGTCGGCCACAGCGCAGGCGGCTGTGGCCCGCACCAGTCCCTTCGCCCCCTCCCGAGAGAGGGCAAAGCGTTTCATCAGCTTGTCGATCATTTCGCAGCACCTACCTTCCAGCTCACAGAGGTCTGATAATCCTGCCACATCTTGGCGTAAAGCCCGCCGCCGGCCACAAGGGCGTCGTGGGTGCCGCTCTCCTCCACCCGGCCCTCCCGCAGCACAAAAATGCGGTCGGCGTTCTTGACGGTGGTCAGCCGGTGGGCGATCATAATGACCGTCTTGCCCTTGGAGAGCTGCTCAAAGGCCTGCTGCACCAGGGCCTCGTTCTCCGGGTCGGCAAAGGCGGTGGCCTCGTCCAAAATGAGGATGGGCGCATTCTTCAGCATGACACGGGCGATGGCGATGCGCTGCTGTTCGCCCCCGGAGAGGTACACGCCCCTTGTCCCGATCACCGTGTCGATGCCCTGGGGCAGCTTGGCGATAATGTCGTCGCACTGGGCCTCATGGAGTACACGCTCCACCTCCTGCCGGGAGGCGTTGGGCCGGGCCAGACGCACATTTTCCAGAATGGATGCCTTCAGCAGACGGCTATCCTGGAATACATAGGCCACGGTGTCCATCAGCGTCTCCTTGGGGATGTCCTTTACGTTGACGCCGCCGATCTGGATAGCCCCTCCTGTCACATCCCAAAACCGGGAGATCAGCCCCGCCACGGTGGTCTTGCCGCCGCCGGAGGGCCCTACCAGAGCCACGGTCTCCCCAGCGCCCACCCGGATGGTCACATCCTTGATCGCATCCTCTGCGCCCCCTTTGTAGCGGAAAGACACGTTTTCCAGTACCACAGAATTGTCCATTGGAGCTTTTCCGCCGCGGGTCTCGGGCAGCGGTTTCTCATCCAGAACAGTGTGGATGCGGGATAGGGCGTCGGCTACGATCATCCCATTCTCGCTCATATACATGACCTTGGACATGGCCGTGGCGATAATGGGGGTAAAGATCACATAGAAGAGAAAGTTCAGCAGAATCGGCTGTGCCACCGGCCCGTCCCCGGTCAGGATCAGCGCCAGCACGATCAAAAACGCAAAGGCGCTGTTGATGAACACCGTGTACATCAGCATGGATCCCCGGCACTTTTTGCAGTAGGCAATGCAGTATTTGTAATAGTTGTCGATGGTGCCCTTGAACCGGGCAAAGGAGTGGACGGTCTGCCCGAAGGTCTTGACCACGGGGATGCCCCGGACATACTCCACCGCCTCGTTGTTCATATCCGCCAGCGCGTCCATATAGTCTTTCATATCCTTCGCCATCTGCGGCCCCACCATCTTGAACATGGCGGCAAAGCCCAGGACAATGGGCAGGAGGCTGACAAGGCCAAACCGCCAGTCGAACAGGAACAGCATGACGATCATGCAGACAGGCGTGGTGATGGCCGCCGACATATCGGGGAGCTGGTGGGCCAGATAGGTCTCGGTGGCCGCGCTGCTGTCGTTGACGATGCGGCGGATCTTCCCGCTGCCCATCTCCCCGATGAAGCCCAGGGGAAGCTCGGCAATGTGTGCCATCAGCGCCTTGCGGATGTTTCCCGCAATGCGGAAGGCCGACAGGTGGGAACACATCAGGGCACACACATAGATCACGATGGACGCCAGTGCAAAGCCCACCGCCATCCATCCATTATGTACGACCTGGGCAGCTTCTGCGTAATTAGGGGCCACCGCAATGACCTCCTGAATGATCCGGAACAGGAACACAAAGGGAAACAGGGCCAGTACCGCGCTGACGGCGGACAGCAGCAGGGACAGGTAAGTCAGATACCTGTGTCCCCCGGCGTAACCCATCAGTTCCTTGAGATTACTTTTCTTCTTCACATAGATGCCTCCTTGTGGGAAAGGTGTATGATACAGAAAGCGCTGCAGTCGCCCTCCAATATCCAGAATTTATAGTTAGTGTTAGCTAACTTAGGACCAAAAATAATAGGGCTCACTGCCCCATTATTTTCATCCAGCCGGCGGTAGAAAACTCCCGCAGCTGGTCAATGAACCGTTTGGCCCGGGCCTTGGGCATATCGTGGCGGACGATCTCAAACATCCCCTCAAACATTCCGCTGGCGATCATGTGGCACAGTTCCTTGTCCAGCTCCGGAACTTGATGCCCCAGACTTTTCAGCACCTCTATATAGCGGAATGTGTACTCTACCTCGATCTCTACCATATTGTGGACGAAGTTCTCATAGGGGGTACCGTCGCTGCAGCAGATCAGGAGCTTAAAGGGCCTGTAGTGGTCGTAGACATAGTCGATCATCCACTCCACGCACTCGCCGGACTCCTTGCCCATGTGGGCGGGCTGCTGCTCCCTGGGCAGCTCGGCAAATTCTGTTTGCGCAATCATAAACCGTCCCATCACCGCCGCCGCGTGAGGCTCTACAATGGACGTAAACAGGGCCTCTTTGCTGGAAAAGTACCCATAGAAGGCCCCGGTGGTCACCCCGGCATTTTTCACGATCTGCCGCAAAGAGGCGTCCCGGAATCCCTTCTCCAGAAATTCCGCCATAGCCGCACAGTGGATGCGCTCCAGCGTATTCTGTTCTCCCTCGCCCATAGTATCAACCCCGTAACAGCGTTATATAACATTGTTATATTATAGGCACTAAAATCTCTCTTGTCAATACCCAAGAGAGATTTTATTTCTGAAACTCCACATGGAGCATAAAGCTCATGTGGACGGTTCGCATGATCCAGTTGAACAGCCGGGTAATGGGCGTTTTCCGGTATCCGCCTTTCAGATAGCCGTCGGCATAGTCTTTCTCCATCACATTGATGATGCTGGGCGACCAGTTCTCCAATTCCTCTTTGGGCCGCTCCAAGGAGAAAAAGGATTTTGTGCTGTTATTCCCCGCCAGTCTCACCTCGGCGTTGACCCCTTTCAGCCCCAGGGAATTTACCGCGTCAAAGGTTATCATGCCGCCGGGGAACCGCTCCGCCATGGCGCAGAGCAGGCAGCGCACCTGCTCTGTCTCGAAGTAGTAGAACAGGCCCCCGGCAGTAAACACGACGCCCTTTGCCGGGTCAAAGTCGATCTGGTCGAACCAGGAAAAGTCGTTGAGGTCGCAGACCACATTCTGTTCATGCTCGCCCTTGGGAATGTGCTTTTCCCGCAGGGCGATGACGTTCTCCATGTCCAGGCAGTACCAGGGATTTGTCTCGTTCCCCATCTGCCGCCGCAAACAAGAAAGCCCCGCTCCCAGTTCTACGACCGTGGCTTGGGGGTGCTGTTTCAGATATTCGGCGATCTCCCAGGCCAGATTGTACTGCCGGATGACGCAGTTGATCCACATGTATTGCAGGCGGTACATGGCCCTGCCGGAGATGTCCTCTGCCCGGATGATTGCGGCGGGGTCGGGTTTTTTCACCAAAGGGGGTGTAGGGGACTTCCTCGCCGTGAAAGCTCCATGCGCTCCCCGGCATTATGGTGATCCCTCTCTCCTCAGAGAAACCCTGGCACACCGTATTCATGGGGGCCACCGCCACCACCGCGTTGACCAGCCCCGGCAAAAGGCTTCCCGCCGTCAGCGCCAGCTCCGCCCCCTTGGAAATACCCCACAGCCCCACTTTTTCATAGCCCATGTCATGCAGCCGCTTTGCCGCCGCCTCCAGCGGGTCGATGGGAACATGATAAAACTGTTTGGGCAATCCTTCCTCCATCACATAGGCCAGGGCCAGTGCCGTCAGCCCATGAGCCTGAAAGACCTGCGCCAGCATCCGGATCCACTCAAATCTCCCATCACTGCCGCTGAAACAGATCAGCGCCTTCCCCAGATAGCTGTCCCGCTCCGGGCGGAACAGCTCCCCGTGAAAGCCGTCTGTTTGGAGGCGGTAAGTCCCATGATCTCCCTGTTCTGACATATTCTTTTCACCCACCCCTGTTTTGCTTTTTCAGCGATCCTCTCCTAAAGCTCCAACCCCTGTTCGGAGCGATACCCTTATCCTCTTTCCCACTCCATAATGCTGCGGGACAGCTTTTCGTCAATATCCAGCCGGGTCTGCCGGCACTCCTCCGGGTATTTCCGGGCAGCTTGGAACATGAACCGCACCAGCAGCCGAATGTCGCTTTCTGTGAGGAGCACGGTCTCTCCCCTACTGTGGGAGGAGGTGACCTTCTTCACCGGAAACGCCTTGCGAATGGCGTCATTGATGTGGCTCTCGCACATCCCGCACATCATCCCATCTACCTGTACTGTAATTTTCAGTATGATACCCCTCCTGCTTTTTGTTCTCTGTCCCATTGGGAATCCTTTTTGCAGATATAGAAGTCACAGCAATCTCCGCCGGCGGCGAGGGTCTTGGTTCGGTAAAGCGCGCCGCCCATCCAGCCGATGGACAGGGTATCCAGGGCGCACAGATAGGGCACCAATTGGGATAGGCCCTCCTGGCGGCCCAGGGCGCACAGGCCGCACTGGTGGTAGAGCACGGTGAATTCCTCCGCGTCCCGGCCCAGGACGACCTCCGCCTGCCAGTTGAACGCCCCGCCGGGGGCGGCATTGTCCCGCACTGCCTTTGCTGCCCGCTTTTGCTGTGCCGCCAGGGTGAATGCCGCCTTTGCTTTTCCGGTAAAGGACGCTTTGACCATGGGGCTTTCCAGCCCGGCTACCACCATCTTTCCAAAGCAATCCTCGCCCATTTTGCCCTCCGCCGCCTCATAGATGGACAGCCAGATCATCCCGGCCACAAGGCAGATGTGGAGGGAGTTTCCGGTCAGCCCGCCGATGCCGGGAGTACGCTTCACCATCTGGCGGTAGATCGTCTTGGCCTTCTTTTTCAGCGGCGTGGCATCCCAGCCCTGCTCTGTCAAGTAGCGGAGGGACGCCGGGGCGATGATCTGCCACAGAAAGCGTTCACAATATGTGTATCTCATGGCGAAATCTCCTCTCCCTGTTTCGTCTTATCCGTCATATATTGATAAAACTCCCTGTGCAGCTGCCGCATCTCATCCGGGGCGTTCATGGAGTGCCGGTACATAAACATCTCTCCGAATCGGCTTTTGAAAACGGCGGTCAGGCCGATTCGCAACAGCCGCACCGGCGCAAGCCGGAACAGGTTCATTTTCCGGGGAGACAGGGAGAAGCCCAAGGCGTGAAGTGTCCGAAAATTATGCTTGAGCTGCCTTGCTGTCCGGTCCATGACCGCTTTCTCCCGCCATACCCTTTCGGGATGCTCCGAGGCGTAGTAGACGTCGGCAATGGGCACCACCATGGCCAGGTGGCACAGCTGCCAAACCTGCATATCCTTGACGATTTGACAGGGAATACCCGCCTTTTTGAACAGCCGGTACAGCTCCGCAAGGCGCTTTGTTTTCGCTCCGCCGATCTCCCCAAAGGTCGTAGGCTGAATGAGCCTTGGAGTCAGCGCGACTTTCAAGGTATTCCCTTGAAAACTGCCGCCTGCTCCGGGAAACGCGGGGATAATGCGCCCCTGTCCACAGGGCGCCTCCCACCGGCTGTATGACTCCAGGGTATTCACCATGGTCACGATATTGGGACTGCAATTGGAACAAAGCTCTTTCAGCACCGTATGTACCTGGTTCTCCCTGACCGTCAAAAAGATATAATCATACCGTTCCGCATCTGCGACACGGTCGATGACCTTTACCTGCGCCGAAAGAAGCTGTCCCCTGTATTCATAAGCAGGCCGCTTTCCTTCAGCGTGTCCAGCCGCTTTCCACGGGCATAGACGGTGGTGTCATGTCCTGCTCCGCTCAGCAGCGCAGCGTAAAAACTGCCGATGACACCCGCTCCATAAATCAAGATTTTCATATTCGTTTACCCCAGCGCCACATCCAGCGCCAGCATGACGGTAAAGCCCAACCCGAAGAACAGCGTCCCCAGGTTGGAGTGTTCCCCGGCGGACGCCTCCGGGATCAGCTCCTCTACCACCACATAGATCATGGCTCCCGCGGCGAAGCTGAGCAGATAGGGCAGAGCGGGGAGAATGAAACCCGCCGCCCAAATGGTCAACATGGTGGCGATCGGCTCCACCACACCGGAGAGAATACCATAGAGAAACGCGCGCCCCTTCCCCACTCCCTCCGCCCGCAGGGGCATGGAGATGATGGCGCCCTCCGGGAAGTTCTGAATGGCGATGCCGATGGACAGCGCCAGCGTACCGGCGGCGGTGATGCCGCCGTTGCCCGCCATCCAGCCTGCCAGCACCACGCCCACCGCCATACCCTCCGGGACGTTGTGGAGGGTGACGGCCAGCACCAGCATGGTCGTCCGTTTCAGCCGGGTGTGGAGGCCTTCCGGCTGACTGCTGTTCTGGTGAAGGTGTGGGATCGTCCTGTCCAAAACCAGCAGGAACAAAACGCCCAGCCAAAACCCAATGACCGCCGGGAGAAATGCCCAGCGGCCCATATCCTCCGCCTGCTCCATGGCGGGCACCAGCAGGCTCCAGACGGAGGCCGCCACCATGACCCCGGCGGCAAAGCCCGTCAAGGCTCTCTGCACCTTGGTATGAAGTCGCCCCTGCATCGCAAACACGCAGGCCGCCCCAAAAGCCGTCCCCAAAAAGGGCAGCAGGATTCCCAAAATAAATTCCGTTGTCATATTTTCTCCTTATAAATATAGTTAGTGTAAGCTAACTATAGCTTACGCCATTCCCTTCTGACTGTCAATCCACTTTTAGAAGGTACTCCCCTTTGGGGGAATGACCGGTTTGGAGCGGCTTTTACAGCTCCACGCCCTCGTGGGCCAAAAGCCACCGCTTTTTATCCAGGCCACCGGCATAGCCGACGAGGCTCCCGTGCGCGCCCACCACCCGGTGGCAGGGCAGGATGATGGAGATGGGATTGTGTCCCACCGCCCCGCCCACAGCCCGGGCAGAGGCAGTCCCCAGCCTTTCAGCCAGGGCGCCGTATGTGCTCACCTGGCCGTATGGTATCTCCTTCAGCCGGGCCCAGACCGACCGCTGAAAGGCTGTCCCCTCCGGCTTCAATGGCAGGTTCTCCGGGGTGGGCCTCTCCCCGGCAAAGTATGCGTCCAGCCAGGCTTTGACCTGCTTGAAAACGGGCAGATCGTCAACCGTCTCGGGCAGCTCCGTCAGGGAGGCCAGGAAGTACTTCTGCCCCTCGATCCAAAGTCCTGTCAAATACCGGCCGTCGCCAGCCAGAGTCAGCATCCCCACAGGGGCGTCATAGTGGGCCGTATACAACATACGTTTCCCTCCTTTTGAGATAGTATAACACATTTTTCGGCCCCTGGCTACCGTCGCCTTGACGACAGGCCGCCGGCCATGATAAGATAGCTTCACACAAAGGAGGGCGCGGCTGTGACTGCTGATGAGCTGTTATTTTTCAACGATATGCCCGGAGCTGTGCCCCTATATGACGCTCTGCGCTCCCACATTCTTTCCCTCGCCCCCGAAACGGCCATAGAGGTAAAAAAGACCCAGATCACCTTCAGGGCCCGGTATGGCTTCGCCTTTGTCTCCCTGGGACGGATGAAGGGCTGCCCAGAGGTCTATCTCATTCTCACCCTGGGGCTGGAGCGGCGGCTCTCCTCCCCGCGGGCAGCCGTGGCAGTGGAGCCCTACCCCGGCCGTTGGACACACCATTTCATCATTTCAGCCGTAAACCAGTTGGACGAGGAGCTGTTGGGCTGGCTCCGGGAGGCCCATGACTTCGCCCAGCGGAAGAGCCGGCGAAAATGACCGGCAAGGAGCGTCCTTATGTCTGAAATCATTGAGATCGCCGACCTCTCCGCCCCAGAGCTGGACGTTTTCGCCCGGCTTACCGGGCGGCAGCTGCGCAATCGCCGGGAGGCGGCCAAGGGAATATTGATCGCCGAGAGCCCCAAGGTCATCCTCTGCGCGCTGAGGGCGGGCTGTGAGCCCCTCTCCCTTCTGATGGAGCGGCGGCAGCTTCCCCTGCAATCCGATCTTCTCCTGCGCTGCGGCGAGATCCCCGTCTACACCGCCGACCGGGAGGTGCTGGAGCAGCTCACCGGCTACGCGCTCACCCGGGGCATTCTCTGCGCCATGCGGCGGCCCTCCCCGCCGGCGGCGGAGGAGATCTGCGCCGGCGCCCAGCGGGTGGCGGTACTGGAGGGGATCGTGGATCCCACCAATGTGGGGGCCATTTTTCGCTCGGCGGCGGCGCTGGGCATGGACGGGATACTCCTGACCCCCACCTGCTGCGACCCGCTGAGCCGAAGGGCCGCCCGGGTCAGCATGGGCACCGTGTTCCAGCTCCCCTGGGCGTGGATCGGCGACAGAGCGGAGGACTGGCCCCAGCCGGGGCTGGCCAGGCTCAACACCCTGGGCTTCCAGACCGCCGCCCTGGCCCTTCGGGAGGACGCCCTCTCCGTGGACGATCCCAAACTGGCGCAGATCGAACGGCTGGCGGTGCTCCTGGGCACAGAGGGGGACGGGCTGGCCGCCGAAACGGTGGCGCAGTGCGACTATACCGTCCGCATCCCCATGTGTCACGGCGTGGACTCCCTCAATGTGGCGGCCGCCAGCGCCGTGGCCTTCTGGCAGCTGCGGGAAAGCCAATAAACCAAAAAAGAACGCCGCCGAAAGAAAACCGGCGGCGTTCCTTTTTCCCCTGTCAATTTGAATTTATCTCCTCCTCGGTGACGCACTCCTTCTTGAGCTTTGCCACCAGCGCCTCCAAAGCGGCGATCACATGGGGGCGGATGTCGCCTCCCACCAGGACGTACATCAGGTCGTCCCCCACGGCCAGCTCACCCTCGTTGAGCCATATCCGAACGTGGAAGATTCCCGGCCAGGTTCGGATCTCCGCCGCAGCGGCCTCCGCCCTCTCCTTATCATAGCCGAAGCGCATCCCGGTCACGGCCCTCTGGGCCTTTCCCTCCCGCACCTGGGTTCGGGCGGTGGCGCGCACCACTCCGTTGTGGGTCAGGTACATGCCCACCTTGCCGCTGTCCGGGGCAGCCTTGGCCTCCCGGAGCCAGGCGTCCATAGAGGGCGGGGTCTTCCCGCCCACGGGGACGGCGCAGTCGGCGGAGCCCTGGGAGAGGAGCATATCCACGCCGTGTCCGATGGCCGGGAGCACGGCGGCCAGGTTCTCCCTGGCCGCCTTTTCGCTGCCGGGAAGGTTTACCAGAAGCGTCCGCGCCCGAATTCCGGCAATGCCACGGGAGAGGCACCCCCGGTCGGTGACCTTCATGCTTTCGGCGCGCATGGCCTCCGGAATACCGGGGACGGTACGTTCCAGCACCTCCGCCGTGACCTCCGGGGTCACGTCCCGGGGAGAAAAACCGGTGCCGCCGGTGGTGACCACCAGGGCAAGGCCCAACTCGTCGGCGCATTTGATCAGCTCAGCCCGGATGTCCGCCGCCTCGTCGGGAACGATGGCGGTGTGGAGGACTTGGAAGCCCGCCGCCTCCAGGAGTTCCTTAACGGCGGGGCCGCTGGTGTCCACCCGCTCTCCCCGGGCGCCCTTGTCGCTGATGGTGATAACTGCCGCTGTCCGGCTCATATTGCCTCCCCCTCTCTGTGATAGTCACCGTGAACGCCGCCGGTCTTTTCCACCAGGCGCACGTCAGTGATGACCATGTCCCGCTGCACCGCCTTGCACATATCGTAGACCGTCAAAGCGGCCACGCTGGCGGCGGTGAGCGCCTCCATCTCCACGCCGGTGCGCCCGCCGCAGCGGACGGTGGCCCGGATCTCCACGCTGGATCGCGCCTCGTCCAGCTCCAGGGAAAGCTCCACGCCATCCACAAGGATGGGATGACACATGGGGATGAGCTCCGGCGTGCGCTTGGCCCCCATGATCCCGGCGATCTGGGCCACGGTGAGCACATCCCCCTTCTTCACGCCGCCGGTCTGGATCAGGCGGAAGGTCTCCCCGTTGACCAGCACCCGGGCCGCCGCCACAGCAGTGCGAACCGTGGGCGGCTTCTCCCCCACGTCCACCATTTTGGCCCGGCCCGCGGCGTCAAAATGGGTGAAATCTTTTTTGTTTTCCATGATAAATTCCGTCAGCTCCTCTATCTCGTCAAAGCCGAACCTCGGCACGGCGTCGGTCATATCCTCTCGGTCGGTCACCAGGGCCACATAGTCCTCCACGGGACTGGGAAAGTCCTTCCCCACCGCCCTGCGGCACAGGCCGATGCGGGAGATGCCGCTGTTTTTCCAGCCCTCCACCAGGATGATGTCCACCTCACCGATCTGGGCCAGCACCTGCTCCAGCGAGGCGCCGGCCTGCTTTATGAAGGCGGTCTTTCCCAGGGAGGTGATAGCCGTCACCGCCGCCCCCGCCTGGGTATAGCGCCAGGAGTCCTTTCCGGGGTGGTCGATCTCAAAGTCGTGGCCATCGTGCTTCACCGCCCCCACCCGCAGCCCCCGCGCGGTCAGGGCGGCGATGAGCTTTTCCATCAGCGTGGTCTTTCCCGTGCCGGAATAGGCGGACAGCCCCAGTACCGGTATCCCTTCCATGCTCAGCCTCCGATCTGGTTCATGTCCCGCCCCGCTCTGCTGGGCTGGGCGTGGGAGAGGGGTTCGTGGCAGCGGGGCTTGGCCAAAATGGCCGCCCGCAGCTGCTGCACCATCTCCTCCCGGCTCAGTCCCTTAAGAGACAGCTCCGTCTCCGCGTGGAGGCAGGGCTTCACCTTGCCGTCCGCGGTGAGGCGCAGGCGGTCGCATGAGGCGCAGAAGTGGTCGCTCACCGGGCTGATGAGCCCTACGTTCCCCATTCCGCCGGGGAGGCGGTAAAGCCGGGCGGTGCCTCCCCGGCCGGAGACAGGCTCCAGCTCCGGAAGGCGCTCCAGCACTGCGGTACAGGGGATAAACGCCGACTGGGGGAAGCCCTCGGTCATGGGCATAAGCTCGATGAACCGCACGTCCACCGGCCACCGGCGGGTGAGCTCCGCCAGAGCGGGGATCTCATCGTCGTTAAAGCCCCCAATAAGCACCACATTGAGCTTCACCTTTTCAAACCCGGCCTTCAGTGCCGCTTCAATGCCGGCCAGGGCCTGGGGCAGCTCCCCGACGCGGGTGATCCGGCGGTATTTCTCCCCGTCCAGCGTGTCCAGACTGATATTGACCCGGCTCACCCCCGCATCCCGCAGAGGTTCCGCCAGCTGGGGCAGCAGAAGGCCGTTGGTGGTGATGCAGACCTCCCTGATGCCCTCTACCTGTGCGCACTGGCGGCAGATGGAGAGAATATTCTTCTTCACCAGCGGCTCACCTCCGGTGATGCGCAGCTTGGTGATCCCCAGAGAGGCGGCGGCCTCCACGGCGGCGAGCATCTCCTCCTGGGTCAGCATCTCCTCATGGTCTTGGAGGGACACGCCCTCCTCCGGCATGCAATAGCGGCAGCGCAGGTTGCACCGGTCGGTCACCGACAGCCGCAGATAGGTGATCTCCCGTCCAAATCCGTCTCTCATAATCAATACCTTCCAAAGGTGCAGTTGGGGAAATGGCAGCTCCCGCACTGCTGGCACAGGCCGCCCTCCCCCAGCCGCCGCAGATCGTCCAGGGTCAGCCGCTGCCCGGTAAAGACCTGGGGCAGGAGCACGTCGAAGATGGTGGTGGGCATGCTGATGGCCGCGCCGGGCACGCCCAGCACGGCGGTCTGGCCCAGATAGGCCACCAGGGTCATGTTCCCCGGCTGGGAGGGCACGCCATGGCTGACCACCTCCGCCCCCATGGCCCGGATGGCGGCAGGGGTCAGATCGTCGGGATCCACAGACATACCGCCGCTGAAGATGAGCAGCTCCGCCCCCGCCTCCAAAAACCGCCTCCCGGCCGACAGGAGCATATCCGGCTCGTCGTCGCAGATGGTGGCGCCCAGCAGCTCATGGGGATATTTCTCCAGCTTCCTACGGGCCACCGCCTCGAACTTGTCCTTGATCCGGCCGGAGTACAGCTCCGACCCGGTAATGATGATCCCCACCTTCAGCCTGCGGTAGGGCTTCAGGGCCAGGAGCGGGCGCTCCCTGCACAGCTCCTCCGCCCGAAGGACATTCTCCTCCCGCGTCACCAGGGGCACGATGCGCATAGAGCACAGGCGCTCGCCCACCTCCACGGGATAGTGGTCGGGCAAGGTGGAGATGGTCACGTCGGGAATGGCGTTGACCTCCCTCAGCAGGGCGGTATCCACCCGGAACATCCCCCGGACGTCAGCGCGGAGGACTACCTTTCCCTCAGAGGGCCCCTCATAATGGGCCCCCTCCACCGGAGCCATGGCGGCAAAGCGCAGGGCGCAATCCTCCTCATGGAGCTCCCCGGCGTTCTCCTCCCAGACGAAGACCGTCCGCTTGCCCAAGTCCAGCAGGGCGGGTACGTCCTCCGGCGTGATAACATGCCCCCGGCGGAAGGCAGCGCCCTTAAAGCCGTCCCGCATGGCGGTAATATCGTGGCAGAGAGAGAGTCCCACCGCCTGTTCCACATCTACCTTTTTCATAGCACAAATCCTTTCAATACCGTCCCGGCCTCCAGCGCGCCGCTCCCGGCGGGCACCACGGCGATCGCGTCACAGCCCACTGCGCTGATAAGCACGGCGTTGCCCTGGTTGGCGGGCAGCTCCAGCGCCGCCTCTCCTCCATCCAGCTTCAGCCGGCCCCGCAGGAGCCGGGTCATGGGGCTGGGCTTGGGATAGGGCGCGGCCAGGGTCAAGCGCGCCTCCCGGGGGAGATAGTCCGCCAGCCCCCGGAGCTTTCGCAGCGCCGGGGCTGCGATGGCATAAAAGTTGGTCAGGGCGGCGGCGGGGTTGCCTGAAAGGCCGCAGACCAGCTTCCCCCGCCCCACGCCGTAGGCGCAGGCCATACCGGGCTTAAAGTCCACGCCCCGGAAAAGGAGCTCCACGCCCCCCTGCTCCATGGCGGCGGGGGTCAGGTCGTAGTCGCCGGCGGAGACTCCGCCGGTGAGCACCAGGGCGTCGCAGCTCTCAAGCCCCTGGGCCACAAGGCGGCTGATGGCCTCCACGTCATCTCCGGCCCAGCCCAGCCACACCGGATCACAGCCCAGCGCCGTCAAGGCCGCTGAGAGGGTATAGCGGCTGGTGTCGTAGATCTTTCCCGGCGCCGGCTCTGCCGTCAGGGGGAGCAGCTCCTCCCCGGTGGTGATAAGCCCTACCCGGGGCCTGCGGTACACCAGCGGCTGCGTCTGCCGCTGGGCGGCCAGCACCCCTATGAGCCCGGCGTCGATGACCGCACCCGGCGAGGCCAGCAGCTGCCCCGCCTTCACGTCCTCCCCTGTCCGAACGATGTTCTGCCCCGGCTTTGCGGGCTTAAAAAGGGTCACTGTCTCGGAAGTGAACTGGGTGGCCTCGTACTTTACCACTGCATCCGCTCCCGGCGGGATGGGAGCCCCGGTCAGCACCTTTACCGCCGTGCCCTCCGTTACCGGGCAATGGGAGACGCCCCCGGCGGGGATCTCCTCCAAGACCCGAAGCTCCACCGGGCTATCCTGTCCCGCCCCCTGCACGTCCTGAGCGCGAAAGGCGTAGCCGTCGTAGGGAGAGCGGTCAAAGGCGGGCACATTCTCCGCTGCCGCCAGGCTCTGAGCCAGCACCCGGCCGGCACAGTCCGCCAAGGGGAGCCGCTCCGCCGCCACCGGACTCACCGCATCCGCGGTCAACGTCCGGGCGGCCTCATAAGAAATATGTTTTTCCATGGGGGTCACTCCTTCAAAAGCAAAAGGGCCTCGGGGGGCAGCGAAACCGTCAAGGCCTCTCCCTCCGTCCGCTTCCAAGCCTCCTTGTCCAGAACAATACCAAAGGGTTCGCTCTCCCCGGCATTCAGGGGTTTGAGCATGACGGTGACGGAAAAGGGATCCTCCACCACCTCCGCCACCCGGCAGACCACCTGGTTTTCACCGGGGCCCAAGACCACATCGTGAAGCCGCACGCCCACATAGTCGGCCGCCTCTGCCCCTTGGGGAAGGCACAGGGTCACTCCCCAGTCCAGAGCCTCTATTTTCCCCTCCCCCAGCGCTTTGGCCCGGGAGATGTTCTTGCACCCGGTGAGCCGGGCGGCAGAGACGGTTTCCGGCCGCTGGAACACCTGGTGCCGGGTGCCCATCTGCAGGATCTGCCCGGCGCGCATCACCGCCACCTGCTGGGCCAGGCGGAAGACCTCGTCCCTGTCGTGGGATACCAGCAGGGCGGTCTTTCCCAGCCGGTGGATGACCTGGCGGGTCTCCCGCTCCATCTGGAAGCGCAGGTGGCTGTCCAGGGCGGAGAAGGGCTCGTCCAGCAGCAGCAGGCGGGGACGGCTCACCAGGATACGGGCCAGGGCCGTCCGCTGCTGCTCGCCTCCGGAGAGCTGGTAGGGCCGCTTATGCTCCAGCCCTTTCAGCCCCATGGCCGCTATCAGCTCCTCCACCATGGGCGCATCGCGCTTCTCCCGAAGGCCACAGCGGATATTCTTCTCCACCGTCATGTTGGGAAACAGGGCGTAATTCTGGAAGAGATAGCCCACACGCCGGCGCTGGGGCGGCAGGTCGATCCCCTTCTCCGAGTCGAAGAGGGTCTCCCCATCCAGCACGATCCTCCCCCGGTCGGGCCTGCGTATCCCGGCCACGCACTGAAGGGTCATGCTTTTCCCGCTGCCGGAGGCCCCCAGCAAAGCCAGGGTCTCCTCCCCCACCTCAAAATGTGTCTTGAGGTGAAAGTCCCCCAACCGCTTTTCCATGTCCACAAAAAGCGACATCAGGCTACCTCCCGCTTTCGCTCCAGAAGGTTTACCGCCACCAGCACCAGGGCGGAGATGGCCAAGTTCACCAGCACCCAGCGCAGGGCCAGGCCGTCCTCTCCGGTGCGCCAAAGCTGGTAGACGGCAGTGGAGATGGTGGCGGTACGGCCCGGGGTATAACCGGCGAGCATACTGGTGGCGCCATACTCGCCCAGCGCTCTGGCAAAGGCCAGCACCGTCCCCGCCAGGATACCCTGACGGCAGACGGGGATGCGGATATGCCAAAAAATATAGGTGTTGCTCAGTCCCAGAGTCTTCCCCGCCTGCGCCAGCGTCTCGTCAAAGCTCTCAAAAGCGCCTCTGGCAGTGCGGTACATAAGGGGGAAGATCACCACCACAGTGGCAAAAATGGCGGAGTACCAGGCCATGGTCAGCCGCACGCCAAAATGCGTCAGGATCCAGCTTCCCAGCACCCGTTTGGGGCCCAGCAGGCGCAGGAGCAGGTAGCCCACCACCGTAGGCGGCAGCACCAGGGGCAGGGTGAGCAGTACATCCAGAACGCCCTTGACCAGCCGGGGCGCTCTGGCGATATAGTAGGCCGCCAGCAGGCCCAGAAAGAAGACGAGCACTGTGCTGATGCCCGCGATCCGCAGGGAGTTGAGCAGAGGGAACCAGTCCATGCCCCGCCCTCCTTTCTTCCGTCTCTTTTCAGCTCAGAGGGCTGAAGCCCACGGAGGAGAACACCGCGCCGGCCTCTTCCCCGGTCAGATAATCCAGAAAGGCCTGGGCCTCCTCCCCGTGGGCGCTGGTGTGGAGTACAGCGGCAGGATAGATCACGCGGCCGCACATATCGCCGGTGGCGGTGTCCGCCACAGTCAGTCCGGCAGAGAAGGCGTCGGTGGCGTAAATGATGCCGCAGTTCACCGCCCCCTCGGAGATTTGGGAGGTGACCTCTTTCACGTTGGAGCCGTAGGTAAGCACGCCGGCGGCATTAAGGGCGTCCTCCTCCAGGCCGTAATAGGCGAATATCTTCTGGGTGTACTGGCCCACCGGCACATCGGCGTTGCCCACGGCCATCAGCACATCTCCATTCTCCAGCCGCTGGGCCAGATCGTCATAGGACTGGAGCCCGGCGGGGTTCCTCTCGGGCACCGCCAGCGCCACCTTGTTTTCCAGCAGATCCACCCGGCTGCCCTGGAGCACAAAGTCCAGCCCCTCGGTGTTCACCTGGGGATCGGCCTCAATATCCAGCTGATCCATTTGCTTGGGGGCGGCGGAGAGGAACACATCGCACACCGCGCCCTCCTGGATCTGCGTCTTCAGGGTACCGGAGGAGTCGAAGTTGAAGACCAGGGTCACATTGGGGGCCACGGCCTTATAGTCCTCGGCGATCTGGGTCAGGGTCTCTGTCAGGGACGCGGCGGCAAAGACCACCAGCTCCACCTGCTCCTGCGCGGGAGCGGAGGGCTGCTGCGTCTCAGGGGCCGCAGGCGGGGTCTGAGCAGTTTGCGTCTCCCCACCGCCGCAGGCGGTCAGGGACAGGGTCATGGCGGCGGCAAGGGTCAATGCGGTGAGCTTTTTCATGGTTCTTCCTCCTCAAGTTTGTTCTTTTTATTGCGGTGCAATAAAAATGTCCGTCTTCACATAGACGGACAACAAACTAGGTCAAAGCCGCTCACCGGTTTTAACTTAATACGCCGTATCCGTCCCCTTTTCAATCAGGAAGGCCGCTTCGTTTCCAAATACGACCCCGGGCCGGAGCTCCGGCCGGCTCCAACGCCATGGCTTACGCTTTAGGCGAAGGAGCTCGAAGACACTGACATTATCGCATAGGAGCAAAGGATTGTCAATTTCATTTTCGGTGGGATCGACATTTTCCGCGTTTTCCTTCAAAAGCGGCATGGCATATTTTTCTGTTGACTGGCTTACTTTTTTCTTCCCGCCACAGACGGCGGCGTCCAAACAGCGCCATTAAAAAACAGGAAGGCGGCAGGATATCCCGCCGCCTTCCTATTATCACTCTCTCCAGCCCTTGCACACATCCACCCAGTCCACATAGCCGGAATACTCTTCCAGTTCTGCGATGGTCAGCTCGATGGCGCTGTTGCTGCTGCCGCAGGCGGGAAAGACGGTCTGGAACCGTTTCAGGGACTCGTCCAGGTAGACCGTCACCCCCTCGTTGACCCCGAAGGGACATACACCGCCCACGGCATGGCCGATAAGGGATTCCACCTCCTCTGGGGCAAGCATCTTCGCTTTTGTCCCGAACCGGGCCTTATATTTGGGGTTGTCCACCTTGGCGTCGCCGGCGGCCACGATAAGGATCGGCTTCTCCTCCACCAGGAAGGAGAGGGTCTTGGCGATGCGGCACCCCTCACAGTTCAGGGCTTGGGCCGCCAGCTCTACCGTGGCGCTGGACACCTGGAACTGCTGGATCCGCTCTGCCGCGCCATACTGTTCAAGATGGGCCTTTGCTCTTTCGATGGACATGATGGATCTCCCCTTTGCGCTTTTTGGCTCATCATACCACATTTCCACAGAGAATGGAAGCGCCGCCTTGCTTTTCTCCCCGTCCTGTGGTACGATTTCCAAAATGACATGGGAGAAAGGGGGATACGTATATGGTGGTAGGCGCCGCGCTGCTTGTGGGAGGCGAAAGCCGCCGCATGGGCCGGGACAAATCCCAGCTTCTCCTCGGGGGAACGACCTTTCAGGCCCGGCTGGCAGAGATGCTCTCCGACTTCCCGGAGCGCCTTCTGTCCGTGGGCCGGCGGACGCTCTCCGTCCCCGGCTTTCTCACTGTGCCCGACCTGCTCCCCGACCGGGGCCCCCTGGGGGCGCTCCACGCCCTGCTCACCGTCTGCCGCTCAGAGGCCCTTATCCTGGTTCCCTGCGACGCGCCCCTTTTTTCCAGGGAGCTGGCCCGGTTCCTGGCCCAGGCCATAACGGAGGAGTGGGAGGCAGTGGTTCCCGTCACCCGGGACGGCCGGCAGCATCCTGCCTGCGGCGTGTACCGCAAGGACGTTCTTCCCAAGCTCCAAGCCCAGCTCAGGGCGGGAAACGGCCGGATGCGCGATTTCCCGGCCTCTCTGCGAACCTGCTGGCTCCCTCTGGCGGATACCCCCTTCCCTGACCGGTGCCTTACCAATGTCAACACGCCCCAGGCGTACGACGCCCTGCTGGCAGAGGAACAGCCGTCTTCCTTTTTTTGATTTCCCTCTTGACGAATCTATAAAATCTGGTATAATAACATCTGCTGTCCGACTTGGTCGGCTCCAGCGTTTGTGACCTGCAGTGGTATCGAAGTGGTCATAACGAGCACGATTGGAAATCGTGTAGCCGCTAAAACGGCTCGAGGGTTCGAATCCCTCCCACTGCGCCAAAAAGAAAAACCTCAGAGCCGCAAAGGTTCCGAGGTTTTTTCTTTTGTTTGCAATAGCTTTCGGTACTTCGCCGAATCTCTCTAAAGTGAAACACAGTTTCCATTCAGTAGACAAAATTGACCTTCACGAAACAGAAAATGCTAACTAAAATGCTAATGGCACATCAATGAAAGAAGAGGGCGTTGCAGTTTTCCACTCCGCAACGCCCTCTTCTTTATTTCTCTACCTCCGGCAGCCCCGCCACGCTGGTCAGCAGGCTCAAAGCCCCGGCCAGTGCCGAGGCGCTGACCACCACGGGCCAGTTGACCTCACTGAGCACCGCCGCGGCGCCGATGGTGGCCACCGCCGTCTGGGCCATGGTCTTCACCGCGCGCACGGCAGCACACCGGATCCACTTGCTCCAATAGCTCATATGTACACCTCCCCTCATTTGTGATATTCCTCCAGATCGGAGAGACGGTGGTTGATGACCTTGACCTGCTCCTCCAGCACTGGTACCCGCCGGGCAAAGTTGTTGTGCTCCCGCACCTCCCGGGTCAGATCCTCGATTTTGGCGTTGGTGGCCGCCTGGCGTTCCTCCAGCTTGGTGTCGGTAACCGCCTGGGCCTTGTTGTTGGCGATGAGCACCCCCGCCAGAGTGATGATCCCCGTGATCGCAGCGGCAATAATGGTCTCCATGATCCGGCCCCTCACTCTCTCACCGCCGGCCGGTCGAACAGGCCGGCCCGATCCATCAGGATCACCGTCTGCAGATTAGGCTCCCACAGGCCCATCGCCCCCGTCTTGTCCAGCTTGATGTAGCCCTGTTGAATGGCTCTGGTGACCGCTTCCTGGCCGTAGGGCAGTTCGCTCACAAACTGATAGAGTTTCATACCGTCTTCCCCTTTCGTGGCTTCCTGGGCGGCGTAGGCAGGCCGTGCGGCCCCGCCCACGTACCTCAACGCCCGCCGGCGGCGCATCACGGCCCCGCCGTTAGCTTCGTTGGTCGTTCCCGTGTTGCCGTCGATGGTGGTCACATAACCCGGCTCTACAGCCACACACAGGCCGATGTGGTTCATCACACCCTTCTTGTTGCCGTCAAAGACGAAGAAGACCAGATCTCCGGGCTGGATGCTCTCCTTTGCCACTGTCTGCCCCCAGCGCTTATACCAGTTATAGAGGGTGGTACAGGAGGCCGTCTTTTGGCCGCCATAGAACAGCTCCGACGCCCCCACGTCCTGGAAGAGGCACCACTGGAAGGCGCAACACCAGGGATAGGCCGCCCCGGACACCGCCTTTCCGTAGTAGCGGGTGTTGAAGACCACATTGTTGGAGTCGGGCGGGGCCTCCTTGATTCCCAGATATTTCTCCGCCGCCTGGATCAGGTCGCTTGCTGTGGCACTCATGCTGTCACCTCCCCAATCACCACCACCGTGCCCGTCTCTTCGGCCTCCATACTGCACTTTGCGTAACCGATGCCAATACTCTCCATCAAATTGTTGAGCTGCTCCGATATGCTCCCATCAGCGGCTTTGTACGCGGAAGCATATTCTTCCGTCGGAAAGGAAAAGTCCGTCCCATCGATCGTATATCTAACCGCAAAGCGTTTTGTAGAGGAGTAAGAAAGGCCAAGGATCAGCAGTGCTCCATCCGGTGATATTGCAAGGCTCTCGCCGGATCCGTCTCCCCCGACGGTCTTGATGTACGTGATCGATGTGCCATTGACCGAGTACGCTCTCGCCCAACCTATACCCCCTCCAACCAGAAGCAGCATAGAGCCGTCCGGCGAGAATGCAATTTCAGCCACATTGCCAAAATCGAGTGTGGTTCCCTCCGTATCCGCATAAATGTCGCTGATGTAAGTTATAGAGGTTTCCTCTACGGCATATACCTTGGCCCGCCCGGTAAATGTACCTCCAAGCACCAGAAGGGAGCCGTCAGGTGAAAACGCAGCGGCGTATATAACACCATTAAGAGCTGTTCCCTCCGCATCCGCGTAAAGATTGCCAACCTCAGTAAGCGTCGTCCCCTCTACGGCGTACACCTTGGATAGCCCACTGGATCCTCCTGCGACCAAGGTACTGCCATCCGGAGAAAATGCCAGACACTGTACGCCACGGAGATCGATACGTCCGGCAGCCGTAAAGGTCGTCCCATCAACAGAAAATACATCGATCTCATTCGCGGATCCGGCTACAAAAACCGTCCCATCCGGCGAAAAGGCCACGCAGGAGATCGACTTTACAGTTACTTTGCCTGTAGGAACAAGCGCAGATTCCTGTACAGAGTAGATATTGGCATCGCTCCCGGCACCGACGACCAACGACGACCCGTCCGCTGAGAAAGCAAGTCCTTTCGGTAGGAGAGCAGGCGGATCCTCAATATCGCCGGAATAAGTGAGCTTTGTTCCGTCAACAGCGTATACCTTTACCTTACCCTGAAACGAGCCGGCCACAACCAAGATCTGCCCATTCGGGGAAAATGCCGCACCACAAACGGTTCCAGAAAGCAGTGCCCCATCCTCTCCGCCCCTGAGATATGGCGCATAATCTCCACTGATGGTATATACCGTATCCCCGACTTGGATCTTGTTTGCCGCTATCACCTGCACCTCCCGGGCCAGATTGATCTGATCTCTGCCCGGGATCGCTCTGACCTTCGCCGGATAAGCAGCAAAGGGATCCGTTTCCTCCACCGCTTGTCCTTTCTCCAGGATCGCCGCCCTAAGATCCGCCTTGGTCTGTGAGAGCCTGGCCAGTTTGTCCACCACAGTACCCACTTCAGACCACCTCCCCGTTGATGGCATCCAGCACGGAAGAAATATCGTCCATCGCTGCATTGACCTTATCGTCCACAGCCTTGGTCACGGCCTCCATAGTCACAGGCATCGTCCACCCCGTGTCTCCGTCCACATCGCTGCACTTTGTCAGCACCTGGCCGGTTTTCCCACCTTTCGGCACCCTGGTGCCCTTGGGTCTCGGTACAGAGCACGGCGGCACCGGAACATCTACATGGTCGCGGCAGTCACAATGCTCAAACATCTCCGTCCTCCGTCTCAGTGGTAGGGATCGGCGCCAGGAACTGGACAGTTTGATTTCCAAGATGGATCCGGATGTTCCCGCTGTTCCCGCCTTGGGCTTCGATCATTTGCCGAATTTCCATGTTTGCAGCCTCCCTCTCCAGATCCGCCTGCCTGATTCGGGCAGCTACCTCCGCGCTAATCGGCAGTGTCCGCACCTGATACCCCTCGGGGATCTCTTCGCTCCATGTGGCGGTGCTTGCCGCCACCCTCTGCATCTGTACGCTCATGCGTATCCCTCCTCACTGTAATCGTCCCCGGTGATCTCTTTGTACTGCTGCGGTGTCAGTAGGCCGGCCCTGACCCTAACCGCCGTAATATTCTTGAGCCGTGCGATGCTGGCGTCATAGTGATCCTTGACCGTCACGGCATAGGGCTCCCCCACGACCTCCTCATATTCTTGGGCAGAGATCTCTCCTTTCTGGAAGGCCTCCATAGCCGGTTGCTTGTTGTTGCGCAGCTGCTGGGCATACGCCGCGTCAGTGGTCGCTCGGCTGGAGGCCATGCCGGCCCGCAGATCGTCCAATTTACTCATTTTTGATTCTCCTTTCGTTTGGCTCTATTTTTTTGATACCAGCGTTTGCACCGGGCTGCATTCTGCGCCCGGAAACGCTCCGCACTTTTCGGGTCATTTGCCCGTCTGAGCTTGTCCCGCTCATACTTTGCTCTACGCCGTTGCGGATCATAACTTCTGTGAGCCCGCTGTCGGGCCGCCACGGCCTCTATGGCATCCAGATCCTCATCAGTATAGGGGCAGGCGTCATAGGGGCAATTCTCGCAGTCCTCTCCACACGGCAATGGTACCCGCCTTAATGGCGGGGCCGCATGCCCGTCCACCTGTTGCCTGCGTCGCGCCTCCCGCTGCCATTCCGCATGTAGCTTCCGCTGTTCCGGGGTACGCTGCTTGCGCCGGAGCAGTGGGGCAAAGGCCTGCTGGAGCTGGGCCAGGCGCGTCCCGTGATGCCGGTGCCAGTCGGCATCCAGATCCATCTCCGGATACCGTCCCGCCAGCTTGTGCCCCGGCGTCCACTGGTAGGTGTTCCGCCGCCCTGCCAGGCATTTGTCCCGCAGGGGACACGGCATATCCTGGCCATACACTCTGAAAATGCCATTGCACCGCTCCGGCCTGATATTGCAGACCCAGCGGCCGGGATTGTGTCGGGCGGCGTTGTCCGTCAGTGGCCGGGGGATCACGGTGGCGTCTCTGGAGGCGTCCAGCGCCGCTGCTGCGCCGCTTGATCCAGCTCCAGCTCCAACTGCAAGCGACGGAGCAGCTCGCCGGCCACCTTGCCCAGTAGCGACGGCCGGCCAATATAGCTCAGGTCTGTCAGCCCCCGCTTCCCGGGATCCTCACCGGTATAGGCCTTCCCATCAATATCCTCTTCGCCGATGTCCGGATACGCGCCGGCATAGCAGCTTGACTTGTTGACCACAAGAGTTTTCAGTTGCTGCACCAACACCCAGTCTGGCCAGGCCTGCCGGCCGGCATAGCGTGCGGTGCCTGCCCAATTCTCGGCGTGGGCCTCCGCCACCACCTCGGGCTGGGTTTTGTCCAAGCTGTTGATCGCATTGACCGCCGTGAGCCAGCCAAACTCTTCACCCGTGATCCGCATTGTCACCCTCCCCTTCCGGCGGCATGATCGTCTTCGGAGCAACCTCTTCCCTGGCCCTCTGCGCTGCTTCTGCCCGGCGCTCCAGCCGGATCATGGCCTCATAGACCAGGTTCAGAGCCGTTGTCCATCCGTTATTCTGCAACAGGTATACATCGACCGCTCTGTCGTACAACTCTTTTGCCGTGCAGGCTCGCAGTCCCTCCTCCACGGTAATGGTGCCTTTATTGACCTGACACCAGAGCCTGAACTCCTCCACGCCCCGGTACCGAACGTTGCGGCTGAGCTCGACCTGCTCCAGGAGGTATTGATAATAGTCCTCACCGAGCTCCACAAATTCCTCGCCGTCTACTGTCAGAAATTGAACCCGCTGGAACACCCGTCCGTCCTCTGTGACAAACTGTGTATATGGATTTGTCATTTTCCCGCCTCCGATCGTTTGGGCCGGAAGGAAGTCAGGCTCGACCTCTCGGGAACGTATCCAGCAGGCAGATACCGCAGGGAGTGCCGCATTACCGGCCCGTCTGCGCCAGATTCAAACCACCAGCTCTCCTCCGGGTAGATTGCCCGGCGGGGCCAGTCCCGTATGGCCTGGGCATAGCGCTCCTCCCGTTCTTCGGCCCACTCATCCACGATCCCGCCAGAAACATCCGGATGGATCAGATTGACCCCAACAAAAAAGTTGGCAAAGGCCCGCACATCATGGAGGATCTCCGGCAGGCACAACACTCCAATGACCGTGTCGTCCCAGTCGTAAAAAATGATCTGTCTCTGTTTATATGGATTTAAGATCATATCGTGCCCTCCCATAGCCAAGATAGACCGCCACATAGCGCTGCAACAGGTTGATATCCGTCCAATCTTGCCTGCAGCGCTCCGTTCTCTGAAAACAAACTGCGCAGAGCCGCCGGCGCCGCTCCATAGGGAAGTGATCCAGCGCAGCCTCCACCGCTGCCACAGCTCCGGCCGAGTGCCAGAGCAAAACATTTTCCGCCGACGGCCCCCGTCGACCAGCGCGGATCCCTCCGGCGCGAAGAGCCGCCTCCTTGCACCGCGCCAGTTTGGGATAAGTCCTCAACACCATGCGGACTTCATCTGCCCATTCCGCCCTGGGCGCAAGTCCAAACAGTGGATCAGACAGTCGAGGCGGATGTCGCTTGAGATATCGCCCGCTGTCATGATAGGCGGCCAACTCCCGCTTCTCTTCCCGGCGGCTCATTTGTTGCTTTCTCCATTGACATCAGCGACAAACCCCAGCTGGACATAGCTGTTAATGTGCCCATCCGGCCCGATTGGTACCCGCGGATCCGGGATCATGGGCCGCTTGAAAAACACATAGTCCAATTTGTTGGTAAGCGGGTACCGGGGCCCATCGGCCGCGATAAGGTGTCCCACCTCAGCATAGTAGGCCGCCACATCTGCCTCATAGGTTGGGCTCGTCACCAGCGGGATGGGTCTGGGGCGATCATGAGGGTACTTTCCCCGGTAGTTATCTGTCCGCTTCAGGCTGCTCACATTGACCTGCCTGGTGCGGCTACGCAGGTGTTTGGCTGCATACCTATCAGCAAGCGTTTGATAATAGCTCTGCTCGGTCATACGATCCTCTCCAATCTCATGGGCGCCATGCAATATATTTTCAAGGCTTTGAATAGCAAAATTACCCTCTCACATACAAACTGGCAACTATATCTTGACCTGTGTCCGCCTCAGCCGGAGCACAGGCCCCCGGCGCTTCCATTCAAGCGATTTTACGCGGGGCTCATCTCCACCCCGCCACGCACTCCCCCGGAGTTATGCCCACGATGGGCCGGGGAGCTGTACCCTACTCGCTTCGTGCGCTCTCGCGCCTTATCTGCACCGGCAGATTTTCTCCACCGGATCTGGCTTTCGGTAGTCAGTACACCTTCCGCCTCCTAGCGGCTTGGCACGGAATTCCACAGGGCGTTTCCACCCCTTGAGCCGGCCCTCCATGGCGCGTCTCCATGTTGGGTCCCCGGTGTCTCTTAGTCAGCTGGTTCGTGCGGCTTTTGGTCAAACGTAAACCCGTGGGCGCGACCCCCGTTTGCCGCCTTATCGATGCTGAGTCCGTTAGCCGTGGATCTCTCCACGACACCCCCTTTTGCCATTATGGCCTCCTCGGGGTTCACCGGGCGTCAACCGCCCTTACGATTAGGTGGTCTGTACTGGGTTGGGTAGCGGAACCGTCCGCATTTAAGCATCTGATCATGGTCAAATTCCTTCCTTTCCTTATTCGGCGCCCTCTACAGAGGGCTGGGTGGATAGGGACAAAGGTGTCCGAATCGAACACCAAAGTCTGCCCTCCTCCATTTGGGTGTCATGGCGCCCATGAGATCAGAGAGGATCTCTACTACGATTCGAACGGCTGCTTGATTACAATTTCCTGTCCAGGATCGCCGCCGGTGATGGCCACACCGTGGATCATGCTGTCGCTGGGAATCACCCGCTCCGCCGTCTCCATGATCCCCACGTAGCCGTTTCCGTCGGCCTGAGAGACCACCAGCGCGCGGGTAAGGGAGACGGGCACCACCCGGCAAAAGCCGCCGTGAGAGCCCAGGACGACCCCAGGGCCGGCATAGGGTGTGCCCATGACACCCAGATGGATCACCCGGGCTACGTACTCTCCAGTGTAGGTGATGGCCGCCCCCATGCTGTGAGATACAGCAGACACCCCGCCGATTGCGGAGGCATACCGTGTGTCCTCGCAGCCGTACCAGATAAGCTCCGCAGCGTATCTGGTCAGCCCCCACACCTCCAGAGCCAGGGTGGACTTGACCACTTGCTTGTCCGGCGACAACCAGCCGATCCCATAGACCATCGCCCACCGTCCGTCATCCAGCGCCACAGCCTGGATCGTGGGCAACGAGGCGGCATACTTGCCGGAGCTGATGAGACGGACGGCGGGGACATCATCGGCCACGTCAATGACCGCAAAGCCCACCGGCTTGTCCAGTCCCTGAGGATATACCAGCACGGCGGTGTCCTCCGTCACTTCCACCAGTGACCAGCCGCCAGTGTAGACGTCGGTGTCATTGTTGCCGTCCACCCGGATGCCTGTCCCAAGGATCAGCTTCGTCTCGCCCACCGTCACCGGCCGCACCCAGGCCTCTCCGATGTGCCCGCCCTGGGCTGTGTAATGGAGCTGCATACAGCCGATCAGGGCCTTGCTGCCATTGATGCGGCAGACACAGATATTTTCGGGGTCTCCCTCCCCCCACATGTCCGTATAGTCCAGTACGGCCCGCCGGCCATCCATGGAGATGACAGCTACCACGCCTGCGGCCTCCTGATTGTAGGCCACCAGCGCCCGGCCGTCCCGGAGCTCCAGCAGCGCCGCGGTCTCCAGAGCTTCGTCCTCCACCAGCACCAGAGTATTGCCCAGGGCCAGAGCCTCCCCGTCCAGTGCCAGCAGCTTGAACTTGGTCTGACCGTGCTGGGCAAAGACCACTCCCACCCGTTCCTGGGACAGTTCCACCGCGTCCAGAATGTGGATATCCTCCAGCCCCCAACGGAGCTTGTCCCCTACACTGACATACTCCAGCACCCGCTGGACAAACTCCCCCTTGCATACCCGGGCGGTAGAGGACACCACAGCCTTCTGTTTCTCTCCCCGTACCCCGGGGCCGGGCGTGGCGCCGGCAGGCATATGTACGTCCAGATGCGGCCCACTGCAGTCACAGCCACAGAGATCGGTCGTCATGGGATCACCTCCACAATAGATGCAAACAGGGTGTTTCGCACCGTGCCCTCCCGGAGCAGAAGCGCACGAAAAGCGTAGAGCCCCAGCGGCATATTGGCTGCCTCCTCCGCCGTCAGATAGAGCTCCATCACGCCGTCGTCCGCCTCCAGATCTTCCCGGCTCGCCTCCCGGGCAAAGAGCACCTGCCCTTCCCGCAGAATCTCGACCCGGATCCTGTCGTCCGACTCCAGCTCGTCGCCACAGTCCCTGCAGTGCTCGATGATATGGAGCCGCAGCGGCACGCCGTAGTCCCCCCGGGTCATCCGCAGCCGCCCATTATCACTCAGCATCCTGGCCGCCTCCCCCGGAGTCGGCGCCCGATGTGTCCGAATCTGACACGGCGGGGATAATGAGCGCCCGCTCGGCCTCGGTCAGCCGCCCGGCCGCCACCAGGGCGTCGATGCGCTCAGTGCCCCACAGTCTTGGGTAGTATCGTTTGGCCATCTCAAACACGGTCATAGGCTCACCCCCGTCATGGCGGCAATATAGTCCACATCGGCCCGGAGCTGTTCTCCCTCCGTCGGCTCCGGCTCCGGCGCCGGCGGTTTCTCCGTAGGTGTGAGCCCCGTCAGATTCCCTTCTTCGTCAAAGGTGAGCTCACAAAAGCCTCCGCTCTCCCGGGCCGCTTTTGCCAGCTCCGGAGGCACCACGGCCCAGTCCTCTCCCATCCAGTTCTCCGTGACGCCGTCTTGCCACTCCACCGTGTGGGTGATTCTATGGATGATCGTCATGTTCTGTCCCCCCAATAGTAATAGCTTACCCCCGACACGTTGAGCAGATTAGCTGCGGCGTTGCCGGAGATCTCAAGTTTGGACTTGCCCGTGCTGAAACAGGCACCGCTACCCAGGTTCGTACTCTGCACCGTGCTTCCGTTGCTCTTAATTACCGTACATTCAGAATAGCTGCCCAACTCATCCTCACTCAGTCCGGGTACCACGGCAATGATATTTCCGCCTACCGCCGCGCCCGTTGCAAAAATAAGCAAAAGATTCGGTTTGTGTATGCGCCCATACCGGTTAAGGTTCACGCTTCTGATCGAGGCACCGTCCCCGGTATACCCTCCGGTAAAATGGGGCAGATTATGCTGACCGAATAGGAGGTAGTTCTTTGCTTCGCCCTCACTGTCCGTATCGATCAATTTCAGTGCGGCATACGCGCCTCCTCCGCACAGAATACGCAACGCAGTATTTTTAACGTCACCGCTCCAGCTCCTTATGTCGACAGCTCCGCCATTCATCCCGATTTCAACGCTATAACCGCTGCCTGGCCGTGACATTTTCAAAGCCGGATAGCTTCCAAACGGGGAGCTGAAGTTAAAGGTAGATACTTCATCGACGGTCTCCGGTTTGATATCCGCCATCCCGTGCGTGTGCCCCACCACGCTCTCCGCCGCGGTCTCCACCGCCTTCAGTTTGGTGTCCAGCGCCTTGAAGTTGTCATTGTATTGCTCTGGCGTGACAAAATCGCTCCCCTCCGGGAGGTAGAGATGATAGTTTTCCGAGTATTTCACACTGTCCCTCCTCTCAGCTGCTCCCAGGTCTGCCCCGCCGCCTCGGCCCAGGTCATATCCTTCACGTCGTTCCAGATCTTCAGGGTGGAGACGTACCCCACCGCCAGGTGGGCCGGAAGGATCTCGGCGATGGCCGCCTTCAGGTCGTCCAGGTTGGGCGGCAATCCCAAGGCGCCCACAAATTTGATCTCCACCCGGTACTCCGCCGGGTGCTCTGTCACCGCCACTTCTCCGTTAGAGAAGCTGGCGGCCACATTGCATAAGGCCTCCACGGTGGTGGTTCCCTGCCCCCGCAGCTTGGCCCGGATCCGGCTGCGTCGGAAGTCCATCGCCTTCTCCGCCTCCACCGAGATGCCCAGGGCCTCCTCCCAGATGGACAGCCCCCAGGTCGCCGTCTCTACATTGAGCTGCTTCCTTGCGCTCTCCACAGCATCCCAGAGATCGTCTATTCCCACCTGCAGCCCTTCCTGGATCGCCTGGATCTCCGGGCTCTTCCGCAGCGCCGGCCTCAGATACTCCAAAAGCCTCATGTCAGCGTCACCGTCCCCACCACCGGCACCTGATCCGATGCGATCGCCACATTGTCAGTCCCGCCGTTTACCGTTAAGGTCGTGTAGTCCGTCACCCCGGTCACATCCAGCAGCAAGAAAGCGATCCGGTTAAAGAGAACTGTATCGCTGACAAAAGCCACGCTCTGTAAGTAGGCGTCCAGCTTCGCGGCAAACCGGGCCTTGACCTCTGACAGCGGCACCGATCCGTCCAGCGTCAACGCCGCCGTTACATTGATTGCAACGCCGCCGGCGCTCCCCACCGTCACCGCCGCGCCCACCGGCCGCAACCGCTCAATGTGGGTGGCCACAGCGGTGACCACGCTCTCATCCACCGGGCGGTGCTCCTGACTCACCAGGAGCACCTTTACTGTCCCCGGCCCGTTCCAGAGGGGTAGCACCTTCGCCGCCCCCACGCCGTCTACCTCCGTACACCAGCGTTCATAGTCATGGACGTTGCCGGAGGTGGACGGCTTGCGCCAGAAGTCATAGAGTCGGCCCACCAGGGCCTTGTCCGTCTCCGGATCCGTCCCACCGGTGGCAGCGCCGGAGCTCCAGGTGTCGAGGCCCGTCATGGTCGTCACCATCTGGGTGACGGCCCCCGCCTGCACGTTATAGGCGTCTCCCACCTCTGACGCTGTGAGCGTCCCCTCGCCGGTGCCGTCTGCCGAGAGCGTCACGGCCTCATCCAGGGCAAACTCCAGGCCCTCCTCGCTGACAAATACCGTCCCTGCCGGGACAGTCATCCCCGCCCGGCCCGTCAGTTGCAGGGAACACGCCGCCCGGGTGCCTTCCTTTCTGAGAATGCCGTACCGTCCGGCGGCAATGTCGATAAAGCCCCCGCTGCCCTCATCCACATAGAAGCACGGGATCAGGGCAGCCAGAGCCTGATAGGCCAGGGACAGCTCCACAGCTGCCGGCCCCGCCATCTCCGCGGCAAAGCTCCCTTCCCGGATCTGCACTCGCTCGCTCATCTCCGCCAGGATCTCCCCCCGGATCACCTCCGGCGTCCTATCCTCAAACATCCACACTCACCTCTTTTTCTCCATAGATCGTCCGGATGGTTCCCGTCACGTGCAGGGTGGAACCCTCCAGTCGGGCGGTAAGGCCCTCAACGCCGGTAATGTAAGGATTGGGCTCCAAAGCCTCCCGGAAATATCGGGTGGCTTCCGCCTTCTTCAGATCCCCGGTGAATGCCTGTCCCGTAAGCCGCTCCATCTCATTCCCATAGCCCCGGGAATGGTGCCTGTATCGGAACCGCTCCGTCTTCAGGGCGTTCCACGCCCAGACCATTACCGCCTCCCGCCCGGTGACGATTACCGGCTCCCCATTGCGGAAAATAGGCCCGTCCCGCTCAAAGTCCCAGGCCACCTCCCTTGCCAGGGGAAGGCCTTCCGATCCGCTCGCCGTCGCGGCAGCGCTGACAGTCGGGAAAAGGCTCTCACTCATAGCTCCACCACCTTTGTCAGGATCACGTAGCGCTGCTGATCCTCAATGGGCCACAGTGCCACCTGATCGCCCACAGCCAGGTCATCCAGGTCTATCCCGGCACTTCGCAGCAGGCTGTCCCGATCCTGGGCGTTTCCTCCCGCCAGAACCCGCAGGGGGGTCTTGGAAAGAATCTTTCCCATCACCAGCGCCGGAGCTCCTCTGCCCTGCATTTCTGTCAGCGTCCGCGCCAACGCTTCCATCGCGCTCATGTCGTCAGCTCCTTCCCTGCGGTCACCTTGTCCATGACCTTTTTCAGATTCAGCCCCAGCTTCACCCGGTGGACGCCGCCCTTCCAGGTGTGGACGTCGCTGTCGATCCAGTAGAGGCCATAGAGGCCCGTCACCGGCTCCCGGACAATCACGCTGCCTCCGGACAGCAGTGCGGGATCTCCCAGGCACTCCACCGTGATGGTTCGCTGGATATCATTGTCCTCCAGGATCATAGCCGCCTCGGCGTCCACATTCTTGTTTTTGGCCGCCTGGATATACCGTTGCATCACTCCGCACAGGGCAATAGCGTCTTCATTTTTCCGTACCCGGATCAGGTTTCCGTTCTGGTCGTAGATGGCCACCTGGCTCACCAGCCGCTCCGCGCTCTCCTTCACCGTGGCCGTCAGCAGATTACATCCCGGCTCGATCACGGCGCTCGCCCCGCTTTTGACCCGGGCGATCACATCCAGCTCCGCGCCCCGGAAACGGAGCATATACCGTTCCCCGGTCTTCTCCGCGGCCAGTGTATAAGCTGTCTGGATGATCTTATAGAGGGACACGCCGGGAAAATTGCGCCGAATGGGAACCCCGGTCTGGGCCAGCCGGCCCACCGGGATCCTATGGTCGAGGCACACCCGCCGGGCAATTGCCTCCGGCGTCTGACCCACAAAGCGGTAAGCCGCCTCACTGCGCTTGAGGTAAAGCCCCCGGTCGACACAGCCCACCGTCACCAGGTCGCTGCCGCTGTCTCTCTGGAGGGAAAAGACAAACCCGTCAAACTGCGTCTGACCGTCCGCAAAGAGCTGTACGTTGTCCCCGAGGGCCGCCGGTACTTTGGGCTGATTGACGTCATATCGGGCCGAGAGCAAAGGGAACTCCAAGGTTCTCCCTACCGCCCCTACGCTTCCGGAATTTGTGACGGAGGCTTGCAGCTCTGTGATGTCATAGTCCACGCCGTCATGGAGAAGATGAAGGGAAATATTGCTCATCCGTCCACGTCCGCACGAGTCCACCCGTGCGCCTCCATGGCGTTGACCAGCGCCTTGCCTTCCTCCCGGCTCAGCCGGACTTTCCATTTCATATCCTTCAGGGTGCTAGCTCCTGGCGAGGTCTCCTCCGCCAGAGCCTCCAGCTCTGTTTTCGTTGCCGTCACGATCTGATGGGCCCGCACAGGTGTCTTCGCCGCCGGCAGCGCCTCCACATCCGGCAGCGTGAGCACCTGTCCCACATAGATCAGATCAGGGTTTGCGATATTATTGGCGGCGGCCAGCTTGCCGTACAGGCCGGCGTTCCCGTAGACCCACTTGGCGATGGCGGAGAGGGTGTCCCCTCTCTGGATCACGTAAGTGGCGGCGTGGGTCGGCTCAGTTTCCACCGATCTGGCTTCGTTGCCTGCCTCTGTGAGCTCTGTGGCGCTCGCCGTCAGCAGACGGTAACCACGCATGGGTATGGTCACATAGAGATCCCCCGTGCCGTCCCGTTCCCCATATTGGATCGGATCCAGCAGCACCAGTGCGTTCACCGGTGTGCCGGCCACGATGAACCGAACCGGTACGCCGCTGTCGCTCCACTTCTCCAGCGTCTCCAGCGGCACAAAGGGATCCACGGACGACCCGGGCTGGGCGAAGGGATAGGCCCGGGATGGAAAAAAGCACTCGATGGTCTCATCCAGCAGAGTGGGCTCACCGGGCAAATTGACCTCCCCCGTGCCGTGCATGTCCACCTTTACCGCCTTGCGCCCATGGGTGATCTGATATCCGGCCGGGGTCACCGGAAGCACAAAGACCTCCTCTGTCCTGGTGTTCTTAAAAATAAACTGTTTTCCGGCCATATCGTCGTCGCCTCCTCACGGCTGCGCAAGCTGTAGATCCCGGAGCAGCCTCTGGGCGAAGAGATCCGCCGCCCGCTCCGGATCCCCCACCTCGCTGCCGAAGCTCACCTGTCCGATCTGCACGCTGACCCCCCCGCCGCCGTAGTCGGCCTGCCTGGCCTCCCGGGCGGTGAGCACCCGCTCCCCCTGGTGGAGGAGCGCCGGATAATTGTCATAGGGTACCCGATCCAGCCCGTAGGCGTAGCCCGGCATTTTCACGCCCCAGACATACCCCTCTCCTGTCTCAGTACTCCCCCGGAAACCTGAGCCCGGCGTCCATCTGCTCATAGCCCCTGCCGCCAGGCCTTTGGAATACTCCTGTCCCTTCTCGTAGCCGGCAGACCAGTATTCGCTGCTGAGCGACGTGTCGTTTCGGATCTGTTCGATCATGGTCAGCTCCGACTCCCGCAGCAGCTTGGCTCCATCTGAGGCATTATACTCATTTTGTGCCTTGACCTTGGCCTCCATCAGAAGGCGTCCAGCCTCAGCGTAGCCCTCATCCGTTCCGGCCGCCATGGCCTCCTTGTATGCGTCAGACTCCAGAACATCCTGCTGGGCCTGACGTAAAAATCGCTCCTTCTCGTTTTCCAGAGAAGCATACCATGCGCCGATGGCCTTATTGGCCGCCTCCATCTGCTCGCCGCTCTCCCCGGAAAGAAAGCTGATCTGGTCGTTCAGTCCCTGCTTCCTGACCTCATTGAAGCCCTCGCCATAGGCGTTTTGCTGTTCCTGTTCCAGTCCCTCCAGGGTAGAGGTCAGACCAGAAAAGGTCTTGGACTGCTCCAGCATGGATCCGGAAAACTTCTCCGTCAGAGCCTTCAGGATGATCTTCACCGCGTCGCCGCCGGCAATCTCTCCCTTGGAGATCTGCTCGTAGATAGTCCCCTGATCCACCCCATAGGCGTCGGCCAGCATCCCCACGGCGCCGATGCCCCGGTCATTGAGGATATTGAGATACTCCAGGGTGGTCTTGTCGCTGGATTTCATCCGGCCCAGGGCGGTGGCCACCATGGTCATGTCGCCGGTTCCCATGCCCAGAGCCGCCCCTGCGTCTCCGATGGTCTGCAGTACCGGCAAGATGCTGTTCGCTCCATAGCCATAAGTGGCCAGGGTCTTGCTCATAGCCGTAAGGTCGTCATAGAGGAAGGGAGTGGTGTTGGCCATGTCCACCAGGTCGCTGAGATACCCCTGGGCGGTGTTCCTGCTGCCAAAAAGCGTGGAGAAGGAGATCAGATCCCTCTCCCGCCCGGCCGCGATCCCGGAACCGGAGGAGATGTCGCCCGCCCGGGCCGAGACCACATTTTCCGCCGCCTCCTGAACATAGCTCTTGAATGCCTCGTCCTCTGCCTGGAAGATCTGGGCGCCGCCGGAGGCAAGGCCTGACAAGCCGCCCACCGCGGCGCCGATGGCTGTCCCGGCCGGCCCCATCATGGATCCCACAGCCGCCCCGGAAATGACCCCGGACAGGATCCCACTGGCTGCCCGGGCCATCGGCTCCCCAACGGTGCTGCTGAGGAAGCTGTCTCCCAGCTGATTGGCCGCCTGGCTGACCATCCGCCCCAGCCCGGCGCTCATAAGCCCCTTGGCCAGCCCGCCCTCATTTCCTGCCCTCCGTCCGGCGTCCGAAGTTCCCTTGATCTGCCGCTCCGTCTGCCTGAGTTCGTCGTTGACGCTCTTCAGCTCGTCCCGCAGCCCGTTGAGCTTCATCTGATTGGCGGTGGCCGCCGCCTTTTTCAGGGCGTCCCCCGTCCCGTCCAACGTCTTCTCTGTCTCACGCAGGGCTTTCTGGGCGTCCTTCACGTCGATCTGGAGCGACGCCTTTTTCTTGCTCAACGTCTCCAGCTTTTTTTGCAGCTCCTCCGCATCCTTGGAAAATGCCTTGGTACTGTCCCGCATGGCCTTCACCTTGTCGGAATACCGATCCTCCGCCTTAATGACGATGGAGGTCTCTTCCGCCATACCCTCGCCTCCTTGACATTTCACATTGTTTTCGCTATACTGATAATAATAGATCTTCCGTGAAAGGAGGCTCCGCCATGAAGGACTTCTGGAAAAAACTGTTTGTTGACGGGGCCTTTGACGACCCCGGGGAGAAGGAGCCATCCCTGTACCGGAGAGCCAAGAACGCCCTCCGGGGAGACGCCTGGCTCACCTATCTCTGGTTCATCCTTGGCCTGTTCAGCCTGGTTGCCGCCTGCTTCATGGGCCTTATAGGCGAACTTGGCCTTCTCCTCGCCTCCATCGCCGCAGCCCTCCTGTCCTTCTGGGCCTGGATGGCCGGCATCGGCCTGATCTGAACCGGCGTCCGATTCGGATCCGCTTCTCCTCCCAACCGCCCTGCCCTCCCCGGCAGGGCGGTTTTTCTATGTCTGCTGACTTTGGTCGCACTCATAGGAGGCCAGGGCAAAGGTCAGGTCTCTGCCCCCCTCGCCCATGCTGTAATAGGCCTCGGGAGGCCAGTGATGGTGGTGGAACAGGTAATATACCAGCTCCAGCTCCCTGTCACTGCCCTCCCTCAGCCGTTTTTTATCTCTTCGATGGTGGTCTTGCGGTAGCCGCTCAGCCGCTCGACGGCCCGGGCCAGATCCTCGATCTCCCCGGGCAGCAGCGCCGCCTTCACCGTCTCCGCCGGCGTAGCGCCGCCGAATCTCTTCTGCAGCTCCGGGCTTTTCCAGTCCGGCTCCACGCACCCCGCCAGCAGGATGTGTACGTTCATGTCCACCCCGCTGCCGTTCTGGATGGAGGTCACCTTCCCGTAGGGCAAGCCCCGCAGGGTAAACACCACCGGCGACCCCGTCAGTGCGCTCAGCCGCTTTATTTCAAAGCGGGCGGTGGGCAGATCTTTGAGTACGTTGGGCAGCTCCGGCCGGAGCAGCAGCTCCAGCAGAGTGGGCTTTGCCTCTTCAGGCTTTTCCCTCATCAACTCTTCTGCCATCACCGCACCTCCACCAGATCCAGCAGATCATAGTCACTGAAGGTAAAAGGCTTGGTGATGGAGCCCAGCCTGGCGGCGGCCCAGTCGGCCAGGGTCAGGTCGTCAAGGGACACATTGGACACGCTGACCCGCTCCGCGCCCCAGCTGTCGGGATCGGCCAGCTTGGACACCAGGGTATACCGGCGATCCACGCCCTTCTTGACGTCTTTTTCCTTCTCCAGAAAGCCGCTGTCCACATGGAAGATGGTCATGCTGCCGGCTCCCTTGGCGGAGATCATCTTGGCGTCCTCCATGATCTGCCCGCAGAAGATCACCGTCTCCTTGTTCTTGGTCACCTTGGCCTGAAATTCACTGACCTCGGCGATCTTCTCGCCGTCGCACCAGAGCTCACCGTAGGTGCCGCTCATGACCCGCTTGGCGCTGTCTACTGTTCTTGCCATTGGTTATCCCCCCTCAGTTATCAATGAACTTGGCCGAGAAATCCTCCATGGCGTCCATGAGCTTTCCGCCATAGAGCAAAAACACCCAGGATCCGGTATCCGCCTCCTTGATGGCCTGCTCATCCATTCCGGAGGTGTCCACCCCCTGCTCCCGCAGCCAGGCCTCCTGGCTCTCCACGTCGATCTCCGCCCAGCTGCTCCCGGGGTACAGCACCCCGTCGGTCTCCAGCTGCTTGAGAAAGGCCTTTACCCCGGTCAGCAGGATGCACTTGTTGTCATAGCCGTTGGGATATCGGCCCAGATAGGTGTCCTGGATGGTGGTGCGCATGTAGTAGTCCACCAGATCCATGCCCTCCACCAGCTTGATCTTGCTCCACTCCTCCCGGCCCTTGTCGGGCACGGTAGTCATGGAATTGACCCCCCGGGCGATCTTGGCCTTCAGCCCGTCGTGGAGGAGGATCAGCTTGCCGGCGGCAATGGCGGCATTCTGCTCTGTCTCCGTCCGGACGGTGACGCCCGTCACCTCACTCAGGGGCGCGTAGGTGGCGCTCATCCCCGCAGGGACTCCGGCCAGGATCCCGGCGATGCGGCTGGCGTACTCCCCGGCGGTGTAGACCTTGCTCCCCACCGTCACCCCCGTCTCACAGAAGTTGATCACCCCCATGTCGTCGGGTGCCGGATCGGCGTTGGCCGCCACCAGCTTCTCGGTGTAGTGCTTGGCCCGCCTGGCTTTCACCCAGGTCACCGCCGACGTCACCTCAGCCGATGTGGCGTCGGGCGGCAGGGCCACATAGTCCATCCCCTGGCTCTCCAGCTCCTTCAGGCCGCCGGCCACCGCACCCGTCTCCTCCGGGTCGACCACCACCACCCGGACAAGCCCCGGTGTGCCCCGGTCGCTGCCCTGAAAGGCCCTCTGGATATAGGCCTTGTTCTCCTGCCCCAGCTCCACGGGGATCTGAGCCCAGTTTGTCAGCACATGGACTCCCTGCTCCTTGGCGTCCCGGATCACCAGGCCTACATATCCACGCTTGTTCCGGTTGGTCACCGCTCTGGCGGCGCTCTCAAACTGGAGCACCAGGCTGGGCAGTGTGTTCTTTGTCGGCATACGATCAGTCCTTTCTTCTCCATTCGATGTGTTCCATCATGGGCCCCTCATTCGGTGTCTGACCGGACAGTGTCGTTCTCGCCTCCATCCAGGAAAACACCAGCGTCACCTCGGCGCACTCCGGGGAGCCAAGGCCCCTCCGCGCCTGAGGCGTCAGCACTCGGTCTCCCACCCGCAGCGGCAGGGAAAACCGGCCCATGAGCCTGTCCTGCCGTCTGTTCAGCTCATCCCGGCTGCTGTCGGAATAGGCGTTGACCTTTTCCAAACAGGTCACCAGCAGCTCTGCCGTCCGCCGGATCAGCCCGGCGTTGGCGTCCGCGTCCTCCACCTTCCGGCACTCAAGAGTGAACGAGGGCCGCTTGAAATCCCTGGGGAGGAGATCCCGGTAGACCGGCTCGCCGGGATAGGCCTCCTTGATCGCGCCCTCCACGGCGTCCATCAAATCGCCCAGCTCCATCTACAGCTCCGCCTCCTCCCGCAAACGCGCCTCAAAGCGTTCTATGGCCCGACGGACAATGGCTCGCGCGTTCTGCCGGGCTCCGGCGTAAAAGCCCTTACCCGGAACATATCCCCGCACTCCCGCCCGGTGTCCCGAGGTGATGGCATTGGTCACATACCCCACCGCATACCGCTTTCCCGCTCGGGTAGCCTCTGTCCAGGTCTTTGCCTTGGGCCGTACCGCCGCCCAGCCTCCGCCGGAACCGAGAAACCGATCCTGCCAGCTGCGCACTTTTCCGCGCCCGCCGATGCGCCGGTTCACATCTCCAAGTAATTCCTCCGACAGCTCCCGAAGCATCTCTCGCCGCGCCTCCGGAATGGTCTTGAGCAGGGTGCTGAATTTCTTGTCCAGTTCTTTGATGGTAACGCTCTGCATCACAGCTCCACCCTTCGGCCCAGCTCGTACTCGTTCTTGTAGGGATCCAGCTCGTGGGGCACCAGGATCTCCCAGGGCTCGTCCTTCACCCAGACCAGATGGCCCGGCGTCAGCGTCACCTGCTTGGGTGTCACCAGAACCAGCGCCCGGTCATTCACCGACATGGGAGCCTCCTGGGCGTGACGGATATACTTTTCCGCCCGGACTGCCGGGAAGCACATCGGCTTGTCGCCGTCGATCCGGCACTCCACCGGCTCCGCCAGCGCCGCCCGAACCAGCAGGTGCCCGGGCCCCAGAGGCGTCACCGAGGTCAGGAAGCAAAATTGCTTTTTCCACTCGATGGCATTGGTCAAGTCCAGGCCCTGCCGCCGGAGGATCAACTCCACCTCCCGACCTCCCACGCCAGTATTGGCAAAAATGGCGGTGCGGTCGGTGGGCGTTACCTTGGCCCAGGCCTTCCGCTTCTCCCGCCATGTCCACTGAGCGGACTTCTGCCCCGTGTCAGATTCGGACACCTGGGCGCACCGGCATCGATGCGGGGAAACCCGGACGAACTCCAGCACCCTCACCTTGTCCCGCAGCTCCCCCGCGTCAGGAATTTGTATCGGCATCGTGATCTCCTCCCTCCGGCTCCGTCAGCTTGAGTTGATTGAGGATCATGCGCAGGTTGAGATTCTCCGGCACGGTTCCCGCCGTTTCCCGGCGCTCATAGTAGGCCAGGGTAAGGGCGTGGACGCACAGATCGTAAAGGGCCCGCCGGGGGCTCCCGGCAGGGGGCAGGCTCACCCCGGCCCCTGCCAGGTAACTCCGGGCCGAGAGGACAAGTCCCGTCACCAAAGCGTCCTCCTCGTCCCCCTCGATCCTCAGATAGCTCTTACACGCCGCCAGCTCCTCAGGGTATAAGGCCCAGTCCTCCTCACCAGCCATATCTCAGCCCTCCCGGAGGAACCGATCCATCACCCAGCCGGTATGATCGTGCGTGGTCACCAGTGACCACTTGGGCACCTTGACCCCGCCGGGCAGGGGGAGGAGCCCCACCTCAGCGCCGTTCGTCAGCACGTCCAGCCGCTTAAAGTCCAGGTGTGGCCCCTCCCGCAGGCTCAGGCCGTTGGGTGCATCTACAACGTGACAGAGCACATTGGCTTCATCCTTGTCCTTCTTGGCCGCCGCAGCAGTCGTTTTCGTCGCCATGATCCTTCCTCCTTCAGCCCGCGGGCTGGTTGTTGGCCGCTGCGCCTACCACCTTGACCGTGGCGCCGGTGTCCTCCGGATAGTGGCCGCAGTCCAGGATGACGGCGGCGCCGGAGAGCACGGCGGCGGCGCCGTTGTTGGTGACCTTCACCTTCAGGTACCGGCCCATTGTGGGCCGTACCAGGCCGGACAGCTCCACCACGTGGTCGGTCACGCCGCCGGTGGGAGCGGTGTAGGTCACGCTGTCCAGGGTCTTTCCGTCGGTGCCGTCGGCGGCGTTGCCGGTGGACAGCTCCACCGTCACGCTCTTATCGGCGGCCACCGCCCCCAGCTGAACCGCCACGCAAAAGCTGTGCCGGCCCTGCAGATCGATGGCCCCGCCCTGGGCGCTGCCCGCCGCGGCGATGCTCTGAGGCACCAGTGCGGTCAGAATGGCGTACTGCTCATGGATAAGATTCATAATGATCCTCCTCTCAGGCCCGGGCCGCCAGGGTCACGAAGGGGCCCCGGAGCTTGTTGCTGTTCTTGATCTTCAGGGGCGCCGCCATCTTGGGCGCGCCGTTGCAGCGGAATACCACCCGGAAGCAGTTCTGGTCGGTGAGGAACTCCACGTGGATAGACCAATCCTGCTTGATGGTGCCCTTGGTCATCAGGATGTACTGGTAGGGATCCACCAGCAGCACGTCGCCCTTGCTGCCCAGGGCAGAGCAGTTGTCCTCAAAGAGCACCGGCTTGTTGAGCACCCGCTGGGTGTCAAAGTTGCCCAGGCCGCCCTCGGGATTCCACAGGAACTTGGCCGCGTCCCCGCTCTTGATGGCCAGGTAGGGCAGCTGCTCCTCCAGGTCGGGGTGCATCAGCCACACCAGCCGCTCCCGGTTCCGGGGCAGGGCGCTGGCCTGCATCTTGATGACGTTCTCGCCGGTAAAGGTGCCCGCGACCTGCCCGGTGGCCTTGTCCACCGTGATCAGGGCCTTGGAGTTGAGGATGCCCAGGGGCTTACCCACCCCGTCGCCGGAGATCACGCCCTCCGTCAGCAGCCGGTCGGCGGCCAAGGTGAAGGCCCGGCCGAAGAAGCCGGACATAAAGGGCGCGTCGGTGAGCATCTCATCGGTGGCGTAGGCAAAGCCCATCATTTTCTCCAGATCCATCTTCATCTCCCGGAACTGGGGCTTGCTGGCCGCCACAGAGGTTCCCTCGCTGGCCCAGTACATCTGCACGCCGCCGAACACGCTCTTGGAGGTGTCGGTCTCGGCAGCCTCCAGCCAGCGCATGGCGTTGGCGGCGTTGGAGCAGGTGTAGCGATCCAGCCGATTGAGCAGGGGGCTGGACTCCACAGCACTCTCCAGGATGGTACCGGCGAAGTCGGTCTGAAGCAGGAAGCCGCCGTCGGCGCCGGTGCCCTCGTTGACGCCCAGGGCCTCGTTGTTTACCCGCTGGAGGCGCTTGTCCTCCACGTGGTTCTTCCGGAACTGGTAGATGGCCGACAGCTGCTCCCCCAGAGAGGCAAAGGGCTTGTCCTCCCCGTCGGTCTTTTCCTCCGGCTTCTTGGTATGGAGCGCGCCGTCATAGACGCCCTCCGCCGCGGCATTACTGGCCGCGGCCAGCTTCTCCACCGTGCGGATCTGGTTGTTGATGGTCTCCATTTCCTCCGTGACGGCGTCGGCCTCCTCGAACTTGCCCTCCGCCACCAGGCCCTCAGCCTTGGTCAGCAGCTTCTGCTTGGCCTCCCGGAGGCCTACGATCTTTTCCATGGGATCCATGTTTTCTGTCTCCTTTCCTTGTCTTAAAATTGCGCAAGCGCCCTGGCCCTCGCCAAAACGCGCTTTGCCTGTTCCTCCCGGCTCGCCCGGGCCCGCTCCTGGATCAGGTGATCCTGATAGCCCTCCACCATGGCCCGGGTCAGCCGCAGGCGGGAGCCGGCCGCCGCCACAAAGGCCGCAGGGTCTGCGATCTCATCCCCCACTCCTACGATCTCGTCAATTAGGCCGTACTCCTTGGCCTGTGTGGGGCTGATCCAGATGTTCTTGTCCATCAGAGCGATGAGCTCCTCCCGGGTCTTGACGGCACTCCGGGCCGTATATACCTCCAGGATGCAGTCCCGGGCGTTTCGGAGCGCCTCCGCGCCCCTCTTCATGTCCCGGAAGTCCCCCTCTGTCACTCCGCTGGGGTTGTGGTAGCACAGCAGCGCCCCCGGCTCGCTCCGGATCACCTTACACCCGGAGGCCGCAATGGTGGCCGCCGAGGCCCCATAGCCCTGGTAGAGAGCCGTGGTATTCCCCTTGTACCGGCGGAGCATGGAGCGAATCTCCGCGCCCACCGTCATGTCTCCGCCGGGGGAGTTGATGAGTACCGTCACATCCTCCCCGTTTGCCGCCTCCAGGGCGGCGGCAATATCCATGGGGGCCGTAATGTCCCGCCAGCCCCAAAAGCGCAGCACATCGGCGCTGTCGTTGTCCCAGAGCTCGCCCCGCAGTGCGATATCAGGCATTTTCCCCGTCTCCTTTCAGTACGGACTCCAATGAGCCCAGATTTTTCGTGGCCATGAACTGTTTACCCAGCCCTCCGGGAATGGGATTTAGCTCATCTTTGGCCCGGCACTCGTCCGGGTTGAATATAGAGTGCTCGATGCCCTTGACCATGTATTCCATCCGTGTCTGAGGGTCGGCCCGGAGCAGCACGTCCACATTACCTTTGACATACCAGCCCTGGGCTTTCTGGCCCGGGGTGGGCAACTTCCAGCTGTCCTCCTGTTCTGCCTGGGTCACATAGGGCACCAGGGTGTCGGTGACAAAGTTGATGCGCTGCTGGGCGTTGGAGTTGTAGGCCTCTTTTCCCACTTGCAACATAAACTTTGGCACCCCGGAAAACCGTGCGATCTCCTCCACCGCAAACTCCCGGCTCTCAATAAACTGAGCGTCGTGCTGGTTGATCCCCAGGGGTGTATACTTCATGCCGTGATCCAGCACCGCCACGGCGAAGGCCTCGTCGGAGGCGTACCGCCGGAACGCCGACTTCACCTTGTCCCGTGTGTCCTTGTCGGCGTCGGCATCCAGCTCCACAATGCCGGAGACCCGGGCGCCGTTTTGATAGAACTTCTTGGCGTACCGCTGGGCCATGGCGTCGGCGGCGATGGACTCCCTGGCCAGATCCAGCATCCCCCGGCCCCGGACGCCGTCGTAGCTTTCGAAGAACAGCATGGACAGCTCATAGCCCAAAAAGGTCTTCTGAACCCCGTCCACGTTGAAGTCATACCAGAGTATTCCGGTATTCAGATCCTTGCGGATGGAGCAGCACTCGCTGGGCAGCGGGATCCTCTCTATAAGCTGACCCCTGTCGTCCCGCCGGTTCCAGATGTACCCCACCCCGTGCCAAAAGGCGTTGGACATCTGGGTCTTCTTTACCAGGAAGGGTGTCATGTCCGGATTAGGCCGTACCTTCAGTAACTGGTTCAGCGTCGGGTCGTCCACCGGCAGCCGAGCCCCGTCCTCCTTGCGGTAGATCCCAAAGGGGATCATGCCAAAGGAGCAGGTGAGGATCCGGTGGGCCGCCGCCACGGGGGAGAGCCGCTCGGCGTTGGTTTTGCTGGCCGTCATCTCCTCGCCGGAGAAAAACACTTGGCGGATCCAGGTCTGCATATCGCCCCAGTCCAGCTCCCGGTACTCCACCCCTGCCCGGGGCCTGTTTACCGCTCTGTCCAGTAGCATCAGCCTCCACCTCCCTTGGAGCGGGCCACCACCACGGCGTAGGCCGTCAGCCAGAGCCCAGCTGTCAGGAGGGCCCAGGGCCGCCCTGTCAGTTCATAGACTCCTCTGGTCACGCAGGCGCCGCCGGCGATCAGAAGCAGGTCGTCCATATACAGCCCCAGCAGCCGTCCCAGCTCCCGCCGGGCCTTTTGCAGCACAGGGCCCGCCCGTTCAAAAATCGTCTTCATATCAGATCCCCCAGTCCTCAGATTGTACGTGCTCATTGATCCCCGGGCCCATGGGCTCGCCGATCATCGCCGCCATACGGGCATTGATCCAGGCCACGGGCGGGTCAATGCGGCCCCTTGACAGATTCTTCATGGGCTTCATGTTCTCATTGCCGTCCACCCGGCAGCGGACGTTTCCAAATGTCCACCGGACGCAGGTGTTGTGCTCATGGAGCATTTCATGATCCCGGATCTCCTTATCCATGGCCTTCATGGGCGGGGACATGTTCTTCATGTCCTGGGGGCACTCTACCAGCTTGATTGGCCCCCTCCCTTTCTCAGGCTGACCGGCGGAGAGCCTGGGCACCAGTGTCCAGGAGAGAGCCGGGTCATAGCCCACCATCTGCAGGTCGTACCACTCCGCCGCCTGATAAATGGCCTCCTCCACCATATCGTAGTCCACTGTCCATCCAGGACACAGCGTCAGAAAGCCTGCCCTTGCCCAGTCCCGGTATGGCACATGATCCCGTGTCTCCGCGTCCTCCACGCCCTCCTCCGGCCGCCAGATGCCCCAGAAAAGGGCCACCCACTTCTCCAGCCCCTTCTGGGGTGGAAACAGGAGCACAAGGGCGGTCAGGTCAGTGGTCTTGGACAGATCCAGCCCGCCATAGCACCGCTTCCCTCTCAATTGCTCCCGCAAAACCAGGCGTTGGGCCGATTTCACACCCTTCTGTCCCGGCGGCAGCTCATAGGGCCATTGGGTCTTGTCGTAGACCGTCAACGGGATCCACCCCACAGTTTTAACGGCCACCCATTGGTTGAGCCGCAGCCATCGGAAGAGCTTCTCCGCCGCCTCGCTGCGCCGGGCATTGGCCGCCTCTTGCCGCACGGTAGACAGCTTGATGGTCGTTCCAATGCCGGGGTTACACTGCCGCCACAGCGTCTCGTCGTAGATGTCGATGTCATTGATGGCGTCCTCGTCATCTCCAGTAATGGCAGACAGTCCGTAGATGATGGGCAGCCATACCGGATCATCCAGATATTCCCGCTCGTCGTCCTCTGGGGCCGGGAACATTCCTCGGGCCCGAAGAATATCCATCGCCTTGCAATGGATCTCCCAACCGATGCTCGTCCGATCCGGGTCGTCGCCGGCGGTGGTCAGTACGATCCACACCGGCTGCTCTCTGGCCGAGCCGGCGCCGAAGGTCATCACGTCCCACAACTCCCGGTTTGGCTGGGCGTGGAGCTCGTCGAAGATCACACAGGACGGCTTGTAGCCGTGCTTGCTGTATGCCTCCGACGAGAGCACCTTCATCAGGCTACCGGTAGGCCGGTAGTAGATGGTTTTGGTGGAGCGCACCAGCCGCAGCGTCCCATTTTTGAGCCACTTGGCAAACACCGGATGGTGCTCCAGCATGTAGGCCGCCGCATTGAAGACAATGCCGGCGTTGTCCCGGTCGGCGGCCACCACGTAGATCTCCCCCGACTGCTCCCCGTCGGCGATGAGGTGGTAGATACCCAAAGCGGCCGCCAGCTCTGACTTGCCGTTTTTCTTGGGCAGTTCCAGATAGAGGTACTGATAAAGCCGAACTCGGTGGCCCAGCTCGTCCACGGTCAAAGTGCCGTAGAACTGCTCCAGGGCCTCCCGTTGCCATTCTTGAAGACGAAAGTCACCCCGGCCGTTGGACAGGGGCAGAGTGGCCACAAAGTCCAGCACCACCCCGGCCTCCGCCTCGTCCATCGCCGCTCCGGCCGGTAGCATGTACTCAGGCATCCCGCCGCCGTCCCTCCAGGAGCTTGAGGAAGGCCGCCTCTTCCGGATCCTCCTTTGGCCTCAGCGCCTCCGGGATCACCAGCCGGCACCGGGCCGAGATGGTCAACCCCAGATCCGCGGCGCAGGCCCGACACTGCTTAAAGCACCGTTCCTGTTCCTTCCCCCACGCCGCCACGGCCTCCACATCTTGGGCATCCAACGCATCGCTTACCTGGCGCATGGCGGCAGTGTATTGGCGTTGGGCAACCAGATAGCGTCCAAGGGTGTCGCGATCCAGCTTGGAAAATATCCCAGCCTCGACCAGCTGAGTACGCAGATCGTTAAAATCATCTCGCAGATACGCCGGCAGCCAGACGGGCGCCCGGATCTTGCTCCCCTCACCGGAGGCGGGAGCAGACAGAACCGGCTCCGACGCCTCGCGCTCAGCCTTCTCAGCCTTTGTCAGATGTTTCCGCCCCTTGGCCTCCACCAAGGCGATTGGCTCCTTCTGCTTTCCCATTTCCTCACCTCCAGCAACTATCAAACGGCAAAATTCTCATTGGGGACTTTTTCTCTCACGAAAGGGGCCGTGCGGTCTTTTGCCTTCCGCTCAAAACTTTTGGAGGGTGGGGGAGGTAATCACGCGCACGTAGCTTGATGCGCACGCCCGAGCATTCACGATCTCACCGCAGCCGCTTCCGCGAAAATTCACGCATTTCCTTCCGGGTTTTGGCCGAATGGCAACGGTGGCACAGCGACTGCAGGTTACCCGTGTCGTAAAACAACGCCGGATCACCGCGATGCGGCCGGATATGATCCACATCCGTCGCTCGAACTCTCTCGCCCCGCTTGGCACACTCTCGGCAAAAGGGCTCGTTGAGCAGTTGTGCATAACGCATGGATTTCCAGCGCTTTGTGCGGTAGAGTTTGTGCCACTCCCGCGCCTCATCGCTTCGCCGATCCGGCCGTTTGGCCTTCGGCTGATGCTCAGGGCACCAGCCGGTGGCCGTCAGGCAGAAACAGCCAGGATATCGACAGGGCCTCAGTGGTTTGCCTGACATGGGCTATCACCTCCCGCAGGCAAACAAAAAGAGCCTGAACCGACAAGACCGCATTTGCGATCGTGTGGCTCAGGCTCAAGGGCTCAGGCTCAAATCGATATCCAGCTGTTGTTCCCGCTTGCAGTGCCGGCAATAGGCATAACACTTGGCGACGCCGTCCGGCGGAAGTCGGAGGAGTTTCATCTGTCCGCATTCGGGGCAGAGAACATATCCATCCTCTGTGACCATTTTATCAGGTCGCCGATCCATTTGCAACCCTCTTTTCAAAACGTGACTTATTTTGCACTATATTCCAAGATAGAGCGCGCGCACGCGCGCGGGCGTTTTTTAGTAGTTCGCGCGTTTTAAAGTAGTATAGCCGAGGCATCGATCCAGCTGGCGTAATAGTAGGCTCCGAAGTCATTCTCCACGCCGCCCCGGCGAGCCCACAATGTATTGTCCGGGATCTCAATCACTCCTGACGTGTCCATCCAACGCTCCGGCGGTGGGATCTTGGCGGTGAGGCTTCTGGAGCAGCTCCAGGGGTGCCGGCCGATCGGGATAATAACGCCATCGGTGCGCTCCTTGTTGAGATACTCGGCCATCTGGCGGAAACCGCCCTGCGAGAAGACAACAGGATCGCCAGTCTCAGGATCTGTATACTTTGTGATCTGGAGCACCGGCGTATCTACCACGTCTCCATAACGCCATAGTCCCCGCACCTCTGCAGGAGACAGATCATTGTAGTCATCGACAAAATGGACATGGTATCGATGATCCCCATGAAGTCCCTCAATGGCATAGCAGTAGTCCAGTGGTTCCCCACTTCGCCAGCGAGACACTCTGGCAAAGAAGGCCCGCATCCGGCGCCGTGCTTCCTGAAAGTCGCGGGGCAAACTGTCGTTGTCAAAGCTTAACGAGAAGTGTGTGCCAGTGGGGCCCAATGCCGCCAGGCGGATCTCCAAGCGATCCACCTGACGGCGATTCACAGCGTTCTTTTGATATTTCTTTATTTCTGCCTTGGCTCTATGGTCAAGGCCTGTCTCATCTGTTCGGAAGCGGGGGCGCAGCGCTCGACATTCCTTGACCAACGGCCCCGCTCGCTGTCGGCAGCAGTGCCATATTGCCCGGTCAGGCTCCATCGCCATCTTCAGCCTCCTCCTTTGTGACCCGCTCAAACCCGATGACCCACACCCAGGGATTAGCCTCCCAGCCGTAGAAGGCGCGATCTGCGGGAGCAATGGTGCTATCCCACAGTTGTATAAATGGATCCATATGTCGATATGTCTCATAGGCTGCTCTGTTGGGGCACGGTTCCTCCATGCAGCCGTCAACTGCAAACTGACATTTGCACCCACCCGGTCTATTTATCGGAGTGATACCCTCCATCAATGCGTCTTCCATACCCATCGCTCGGAGTTTCTCTATCCGAACCGCCTTCACCCGCAGAAACAACCGGGCCGCCTCCTTCGGCATATGGATGGAGGGGTGCCATTTGATAGATACTACTTTCCCATTTCGGTAGAATTTCTCACTGTCAGAGTAATTCGCTTTGTACATATAGCGGTCCACAGCTTTGAAGAACGTCTCCCGCACATACAGGATCTCGCCGGGTCGGTAAATGCTATCAGGATATGGCATACCGTAAGTGCAATTAGATCCTTTGTGCATAGCCAAACCTGACGCCTTGGAAACCGTCTCGTCCTCTATGTACCACGGTTCCTTGACCACCCGCCGCGTCACGGTCTTCCGCCCGTCCAGGATTGCCCGTACCATCTCTGAGTTAAATAGGATCGGTTTCATTGGCTTTCTCCCCTCTCCTCTCTCAACGCTTCCTCAGCATCTTGTTTTGTCAGGAAATATCGGATACCATCTATATCTGCTTTTCCTTGCCAGGCTAATTGCAATCGTTCAGACGTAGTGTGTACCCGATAAACTTGCTTTGGACAGTTCTTTGCCATAAAAGTCCACTCTGCCCCAGGTCTCGAATCGTCAATGGCGTCTTCAAGCCCCTTACATCCGTGTCCATCAACATTTCTTTCACACACATCGCATTCTATGGGCCACAGAGAAAATACGTCTTGTACCACCAGCCGCCCGTCCTTCTCTGCCTGGGCAAGTTCCTGCACCCGCTCCAGCGTCATAGCGTCCTCGTAAGCGGCGAGGCGGTCAATAGCCTCGCCCATACAAAAAACTTTACACGTACCATCAAGCCGTTCATCACAGTGTTCTTCACATTCGGTTGTAATCCACAAACCGCACGGGTCTTTCTTCGTCAACCTCTCCATGTTAATCCTCCTTCGGCTCGTATTCAGGGAACTCTGGGTATTTACATTCTGGATGTTGGAAGGATGTGAAGGTAGCTTCAATACACGGCCCACAATACTTTTCATAGTGGGATTTTTTGCTGTGTTTACAAGTTGAACAGCTACCACTTTCCAACGGCTTCATCAGGTGTTCTCCTTCGGCGGGCGGCGGTAGGCGGCCCATGTGCTTCCATAGTCCTCACAAAAAGTGGGGGCATAAAACTGCCGGAAGTGTACCCTCAGCTTATCGACATCAACAACAATCTGCCACCCATCCTCAAAATCTTCTCCCAATGTTTTCAGCCACACCGGATCTCCGTCCATTCCCCGCAGCTCCTCCAGCGTCAACGGCTCGTCTGGCTGGGCCGCCGGGTGGGTGCGCAACAGGGCAATGGCACGCCGGAGAACCATGCGGTCGCATTCCATATCTACACCATATTTCTCCAGTTCTTCCAAACTATCGATGATATCCTCAATGCTCATACCGCGACCTCCTTTTCAAGTTCCGCCATCGTTATGATCCTCTTGCCCTTGCACCACTCCGGCAAATTGGCCCTTACAAGGGCCGTGGCAAAAGGGGGCGGCACAGCGTTGCCGCAGCGGGCCACCTGGAGGGTCTTACCGTACTCCGCTCCGGTGTAATCCCGGTCGATAATGTAGTCCGGCGGAAAACCCATGGCGTTGTAGAGCTCCCTCGACGTCAGCATACGCAGAAGAATATCCCGGATATAGTAGACTGCCCCGCCGATCACCAGCAGGATGATTTCATCTGTCGCCAGATGATAGCCGCAATACTGGTTGAGGAGGGCCCGGATCTCCGGCCAGTGGCCCAAATCTGCTCCCGGCCCCGCCTTGGCGATCACCGCCGTGCAGACTGCGAACGGATCCGCGTGAGCCGTGATAGTCTGAAGCGGGTAGTCCGCCGCCTGTCCCAAATTCTGCCCTTTGAACTTGACGACGTGTGCCGCCATCAGGGCCTCCCGGTCATGGGACGTGACCGTGTGCATGGGATCCGACAGATCAAGAGGCTTGCCGGTGCTGAAATACTCCACCAGGTTGGCGCTCACCAGGCTGTAACGGTTGGCGGCGTCCACCGTCTGAAGGGGATCCCGAAGGCCTTGTCCCCGCACGCCCTCGGTCTGCTCAGTGTGGTATTGGGCAAGATGGGCGGCGTGGAGAATTTGCTTGCCATCCGTCGTTATGGTATGTACGGGCTTATCTGCCGAAAAACCAACAGACCCGCTCGTGTTGGACAAGGTGACTGGGGAAAGTTCCGCATTGACCAAGCAAGCCTCCGCCTTCGATACCGTTGTCGGTGCCGGCCGTTCCACAGATTGAATCCGATCCCCGCCCCCCGTCTGACCGATGGACATAAGCTGTGCAGCACACACGCCTTGGGTATGCTTGGCAGTGACCGTCCCCAGGGGCTTGTCCGCTCCGGCGATGTGTCCGCCGCCAGAGTGGTTACACTCCACCAGGAAGGGCTTGCCGCTTCGGATGGTAAATTTGTCCGTGCCTCGGATCACCCGGCGCAGGGTGTTGTCGGCCAAGGGCCGCACAACCGTGGCACCGTATTTTTCCTTGATCTCCTGCTTACTTTCAAAGACCGAGTACATGGGAAGGCTCCAGTCAATGATCTCGGCAGCCGCCCGCCAGGGCTTACACTTGCCGCTTTTGACCTCCAAACTGTCAGCAGGGGCGTGGGTGCGCTCCGGCCAGACGATAGGCTTGCCGTCACACCGGGCAATGAGGAAGAACCGCTTCCGGATGGTGGGGGCTCCGTAGTCCGACGCTACCAGCTCGCGCCACTCCACCTTGTAACCCAGTCCTTTGGACAGAAGTTTTGCCTCCGGGCTCCCGGGCGTTATACCAAGGAATTGGCACCCCTCCACAAATCCGGGGTGATCCTCCGGTGTGCCAGTTGACAGCATTCCGATGAATGCCCTGAACGTTTCCCCTTTTCTCTCCGGGTCTGGGTATTGCTTTCCGTCTTCCGCGGTAATGAGTGGCCCCCAGGTCTGGATTTCCTCTACATTTTCCATGATAATGACCCGGGGCGTCACAGTCATACCCCAGCGGAGAACGACCCAGGATAGGCCCCGGATGTTCTTATCCACGGGCTTTCCGCCTTTGGCTTTCGAAAAGTGCTTGCAGTCCGGAGAAAACCATGCCAGCCCCACAGGGCGGCCGGCGCAGACCTCCTCCGGATCCACATCCCACACACTGGCCTGGTAGTGGACAGTGTGTGGGTGATTGGTCTTGTGCATGCGGATGGCGGCAGGATCGTGGTTGACGGCAATGTCCACCACCCGGCCCGTGGCCAGTTCGATCCCCGTAGAGGCCCCGCCCCCGCCGGCAAAGTTGTCCACAATGATCTCTCGTGTAAGATCCATCTGGACGCTGTATCTCATTTGAGTGCGTGATCTCATATCTGGCCTCCCATATCGATAAGCCAATAGACACACTCCTCCACACCCGGAAACTCCCGTTCCTGCGCCTCACCGGTACAGTTGCGAATGCCAATAAAGCCATTGCCCGGGCCTAGGCGGCGATAGAACAGTCCCAAGGGTCGATGGGTATACAGGATCTTGGCGGCTTCTTCGCCGGTGACCAGCTTGATGTGGTGCTCACAGATCAGCTCCTTGGGCGTCTCTTTGCGGGTCTGCCTGCATCGGCTGGGGTGATTGAGACAGGGGTTGTCGCATTCGCTGCGGCGGTCACACAATGCGCAACACTGGTTGCGGTGGAGCACGTCGCAATTAAATATTTTGCATCTCATTTGCCGGCCCTCTCCAAAAGCGGCTTATCGGAGAGTCCCAGGAGATAATCCGCGGAACAGCCCAGTTCACGGCAGATCGCGGCCAGGGCAACAGCATCCGGACAATAGTAACCATACCAGGTATACGCTATTTCCCCATCAAACGCAGCCTTTGAGAGAGACCCTCCATAGGAAAAAGATGTCCCAGCCTGCGTTAATTTTTCGTTGGCGGCCTTGATTGCCTGCTCCAGCCGCTCCTTGGTTCCAGCCGCCGCGGCAACGCGACGGGCAAAGGCAGTAATCATCTCCCGGGCCTTGGCATCTTTCCGCTCCTTTTCCGTCTTCTGCCTGGCCTCCTCCGCTTCCTTCTTCTTCCTCCTCTTTTTTTCGCCGGCAGCCCTGCCCTGGGGGCAGACATATTGACAGGTCATATTATCATGGCAGTCCGCACAGCACCCACACTGGCCGACCTTCCAGGAGTAATCAACATGAGCGTCACGGGACAGGATCCGGGCCCCGTTGGTGCAGGCCTCGCCGTCTGGGCATTTTTGATCCCGGGTGAGATATGCCACCATGCCCTTCCGCTGGATCTCCTCTGCAACGCGCCCATCGGGCAGCTTCTTTGGGCAGGCCTTGGCCAGCTCCTCCTGCAGCAGGGGCTCCATTCGGGCAATGGCATACGCCGTCTGCTCCGGCAGTTTGCCCGCCTCCCACAGTTTGACATATGCCGGCGGCACCAACTTCTCCCGGATCACCTTTAGGCGAGCCAGTTTAGAGCCCTTGACTTTACAAGCCTCCGCCACATGATCCCGCATCCGGCCCGGGAACTCCATCCCAGCATCCTTGAGCCGGTAGAGGAGTTCCTCCACCCGCTCCGCCTGCTTGGATATATCGGCCGGGGACAACTTACGGGTGTCGCTGTTACCGCAGATCAGGCGCAGCTCCTGAAGCCAAGTTTCGACCTCATCGGCGGCGCCGCTTTGCTTCTCCACAATACACGCCGTTTGACGGAATTGCTCTTTGCCCTCCTGCACAAGCAGGTTCAGCGCCGCATGGCGCCGATGGCCGGAAACAACAATATATTCGCCCTTCTCCTCGCCGGGACGCACCCGGAGAGGCTGCTGAAGCCCTACCAGCTCAATACTGGCTGCCAGCTCTTCGATGCCACTCAGTTCATAAAAATTCCGCTCGTCCGGGTGGATGTGAGCGATGTCTATGTACTCGATCTGCTCCCGGCCGGTCGTGTCCGATTCTGACACCGGCGCCAAGGAGGCCGCCAGGCTAAACTTCTCAGCCATTTTTCCCTGCCTCCTCTCCACCCAGGTACTCCCGGACAAAACGCCGGTAATCCACCGCCGCAGCGCTCCGGGGCGAATAGGCTGACACCGTGGTATTGTTGCCGGTGCTTTCCGGCACCTTGCCGGAATACCGGACATTGGTGGAATACACGTTGATACCGTAGCGCTCCCGCAGGGCCCGCTCATGTCGAATGCTGTGATCCGACTTGGCCCACTTGGTCAGCAGCACGCCTCCCACCCGAATGTCTGGGTTCGCTGTCCGGAAGCCCTCTACCTGGGACACCATTTCCATGGCGCCGTCCTCAGCGTAGCCGCCCAGCTGGGCCGGGATAATGACCTCGTTGGCCGCCAGAAGGCCGGCCACGGTGCCAATGGGTACTCCGGTGGGGCAGTCAATGATGATGAAGTCATAGGCGTCCGTCTCCATGATGGCGTTCCTCATATCCCGCAGCAGATTATTTCTGACGCCTCCGGACATTTCCAAGGCCCAGAGCGAGCTGTCCCCCGGGATGATATCCAGTCCCCGGAAGGTGGTCGGGGACACGTACTGCCGCCACATATCCGGCAAATCGGCCCGGAAGAAGTCAGTGAGGGTCAATGCCGGCTCCTGCTCCCGCACCGGAAGAAGGGACTTGGTGGCATTTGCTTGGCCGTCGGCGTCTACCAAGAGCACCCGCTTATCATGCTCGGTGGCCAGGATGGCGGCCATATTGATGGCGGTGGTGGTCTTCCCTACCCCGCCCTTAAAGCTGGCGATAGCTATCGTTTTCATTTTTCAATTCCTCCTCAAAACGGATTATCCGGATCGTTGCCATGGAGCTCACTGAGATCCACCTGCTTGTACTCCGATTCTTTTCTTTTGGTTTTGGGCGGTAGATCCTGGTTATAGTGCCGCCGAAAAGTCTGGGTTGCTCCGTCAAACATCAAATAAAAAAGGCCTATTTCACCCTCTTTGTTCTTTGCCACCTTGAGCACCCTTCGGCTCTTGGGATCCTCCGGCGTTTCCCTGTAGAGCAAAAGCACCACATCGGCATCCTGCTCCAACTGTCCAGATTCTCGAAGACTGGACATAGACGGCGCCACCCGGCTCTTTCCTTCCTTCTCGGGCCGGGTGAGTTGACTGAGGCCGACCACAGTGATACCTGTCCGCTGGGCGGATGTGTGCAGGCCTATGCTGATACCCGTGACCTCTTCTGTGCGCCCCCGGCTACGATTGCCCGGAATCAACTGGATATAGTCGATGTAGATCACGTTATAGCGACGAGACTGGGCATGTGCAAAAATATCCTCGACCGACATCCCTGCCGCCATGATAAGCTCCAGGTTGTGAGATGCCACCTTGCCAGACGCCTGGGCAATGGTGTCGTAGTCCTCCTGTGTAAGCTCACCCTTTTTGATGCGGCCCATCTCAATGAGGGCCACCCGGGCCATCAGCCGGTCAAACAGTGTCCCGTCATCAGTCTCCAACGAGTAAAAGCCGACCCGGTATTTTTCCGACATAGTCCAAGCGGAGGAGAGCGCCAAGGCCGTCTTACCGTCCGAGGCATATCCACCAATGACTACGAATTTACCTGAGCCAACGTATAGGCTACTGTCCAAGTCCGGAAGTCCCCAGGGCAGGTATACCGGTTTTTCCCGGTGCCGCTCAATGAACCGGGACAGCCCCTCTTCCATGGTAGTGACCTTCACCCCTGACCGCTCGACCAGTTGGGCATTGAGCTTGCCGATAACGGTCTGGGCATCCTCTTGATTGCGAACCTCAAGGATCTCATGGCCCAAATCATTGATACGGGAGATCCTGGCTTGCTCTCGGAGAAGACGAGTATACTCTGCCACGTTGGCAGCTGTCGGCGTCAATTCCACACACTGATGGATCACGTCATACCACTGTGCAGAGGTGTCCTTCTCCATTTCAGCCAGAACGGTCACCGGATCCACCGCCTGCCCAGACACGAAAAGACGGCGAATGGCCAGGTAGAGTTTGCGGTAAGAATCAGATATAAAATCCTCCGGCCGCAGATCTGCCAGCGTCGGGCCAATACACCGCTCGTCAATGAGCATAGATCCAATTACGCTGACCTGATACATGATGGCGTCAGATGCGCTGTTTACCATACCGGCACGTACCCCGACTCTCTGACGATCCCGTCATCCGCTCTTTCATCGAACCGTTCTCCACCCATCCGCCTGGAAGGAACATCCTCCCAGCGGCGGTTATTGAGCCAGGTCGAGGCATAGGGTAGGCCAACTCCCCGTTTCCACTCGTCCGTGGCAAGTTGCCGGAGGAGAGCTTGTCCCATGACACCGATGAGCGCATCATCCGGTCTGAGTTTGTCCCAAGCCTTGACGGCAGCCTGTCTGCTCTCCCCCCGTACGTTGTGGGAGTAAAAATCCCAGAATGCAGAAAACCGCTCCGGCTTCCACCGAGGAACAGACTTTACTCGCCGCCCCCCTTTGGGGGGTAGGGGGGTATTGATAATATACTTAGATTGTTCTTCCTTATTGTTTTCACAATTTTGAGGTGAGGGGTCACCTTCTTTTTGAGGTGAGGTCACCTCATTTTTGAGGTGAGGTCTCCGCACCATCTCCGCTGTATCCCACCCGGCAAAAATGCGCCGCTCTACCACAGCGTTTGTGGCCTTGTCCCGCTCTACCTCCACCTGTATGTATCCCTTGTCCGCCAGCGTCTTTATCAGCCGCTGCACTGTAGGCACACTGATAGCGAACAGCCCTGCAAAATACCGATTATTTGCGAAGCAGTAACCCTCACTGTCACATAGAGCGGATATCTCTGCGTAGAGCAGCTTGGCATTCGGGGGAAGCCCAGCATCATATCGCACCGATGCCGGAAGCACTGCCCAAAAGCCAGGCCGATCAGCCATTACCTCCACCCCGCTGTCCTTGTCCACTCGAGCTCCGACTCAAGTCAACACTGATGGCATCAAAACCTTTTTCTCTCAGTGTTGCCACGCGTGCAGCCGCCAATGCCGCCACCATCGGAGCCGGCGCCGCCATCTTCTCTCCAATATCATCGATCACAAGACTCAAAGCCCCCATGAGCCATCTGCCAGTCCCATGGATATACACACTGGTAGATAATTTGTCGGGATTATCCTCACTGCGCAGACACTTCACATGGATCTCCGCCAGAAAATTAGGATCTTTTTCTTTCATATTTATTCCTCCACCGGGGCGTATGGTACCCCGCAAATTGCGCACAGTTCTTTGCCCGTAAATTTGAGCTTCTGGGCCGTATCGGCGGCCAGTTCAAACCCATAGGCACGATATGGATCCTTTTTCCGCTTCGAATACGTGACATAGGAAAGTCCCAGTCGGTCAGCGACGTCCCGATCCTTCGGGAGATCCTGATCCACCCGTGCTCTCGCAATAGCGTGCTGCAGGGCTCGTTCCCTGCGTTGCCGCTCAGTCGGCAGCGGTCGCGGCATATAATACCCTCCTCTCACGGCGCTCTTGACGGTGCCGTCTCAGTCTGCTAAAATGAGGGCGGATTAGTTTGCCACACTTATCCACCCCATGCCCTGCCTGGTGTTGCCGCACTGGACAGGGCGCTTTTTTGCCTTGCCCCCTCCCCACCCCTGTGGTAGAATGTGGGCGAAGAAAGGGGGTGTAAATTATGACCAAGGCAGAATTGGAACACAAACTGGATGAAGCCCTACAGAGCTTTTCGGCTGAAATCAATTTCCTTGATGATTACAGCAAAGTCCCAGCATCCGAAGGTCAACTCAAAGATTCAATGAAGCAAGTCTTTTATGCGTTAGATTCTTTCAAAGATGCCATATTAAGCTACATAGATTGATCCAAACCGTGGAGGAGGCCTCACTCCTCCGCGGTTTTTTGTGCTCCAGCTTCTTTGATTCCTTCTATGAGCTTTCTGGCCGCTGCAGAGGTTGCATCTGCCTTTTCAGCCACATCTGCCAATTGTGCCAAAAGCTCATCTTGATTTGCTGATAACCGAATGATAACCTCTCGACTACCATATCCCATTTTCATCCCTCTCACCTCCTTTCGGCACTGACATCCCGGGCCTCATGCACTTGTGGCTTGATCCTCGAAAAACCTGGTCCACTCAAATCCCAGCACCCCTGCGATCCGCTTGGCCACATCAACAGAAGGACGCCGGTCTCCGGCTTCGATAAAACTGTAATGCTGTTGAGTAATCCCAGCCTCCTTTCCCACTGCATCACATGTCAGTCCCTTTTCTGTTCGCAGTTTTTTCAACCAGTCCATACAATCACCTCCCCCCAAGTCACAACTTGCAGTTGTTCTTTTAATCAAAATACCACACCTTTCGGTTGTTGTCAATACGGTTTCACAACTTTTCTTCGTAACCTCTTTACACAACTGCCAGTTGTATCTATAATGTTGTTTGTCAGGAGGTATCAGTTATGCTCCAAAACCGAATTAAGGAACTTCGTATCTCTTCAAAAATGTCCCAGGCTGATTTAGCAAAAAAGCTCAACCTCACTCAGCAAGCTATCGGGAAATGGGAAAAAGGATTATCTGAGCCTGATTCTTCCTGCATTGTTTCAATGGCAAACTTATTTTCTGTCACAACTGATTATCTCCTTGAGTGCGAAAAAGAGCCCACCGTCAAAGACGATGGGCTCACTGAAATGGAACGCCTATTCTTGTCCCTCTCCCCTGCTCGCAGAAAAGAAGTCCTCCATTTTATGGAGTATCTGGCCTCTCAAGCATCAGATCAGCAACCATCTTGATCTGCGCCGGTGATAGTCGCTTCATCAACGCCCGAAATCTCTCCAGATCCTCCCTGTCTCCTTCGCTCATATGTATGGCCTGCACTTCCGGGGTTCCGCTCTTTTTGAATTTTATCGTCTGATCCATTTTCCCCGGCCCCTTTCTCCATGTAGCTTTATTTGGCTGTGGAACGTTCGTTCTATGGTTATTATAGTCCAAACGTTCCACCCCGTCAATCGCTATATAGGGTAGGCACTTCCGTCGCCCGGTACAACAAACAGTGCCTCTACCGGAAGGGCAAGCGCCCGGGCGATCTGAATGGCCACGTCCACTCTGGGAATGTGACGCCCGGTCTCTATATCGCTGACGGTATGTTGCCCCACCCCGGCCATCGTGGCCAGCTCTGCTTGGGACAAGCCCAGCGCCTCCCGGCGCTCGCGTACTCGAATTACCATTCTCTGCACTCCGCATCCACAATGTAATCTACTCAGGGCACAATTTTACACGAATTTTGTCGCAAAACGCCTTTTTAGCGAATAGTCGCTAAAATTCCTTGAGATTCAAGGGCTTGGTGCAGATAGCTTTTGTGAAAACCCGCTCGGTATGAGCGGCAAAAAATCCCGGTGCCCGAATCGAACACCGGGAAGAGAGAGGAGAACGGACTATGGTAACTATTCCCGCAAAGGTAAAGGAGCGTCTGATCGCCGGCGCAAAGAGATTTCAGCCCATCATCAAGAAAGCCAGGGATAAGGACATCAACGAGAGTGATACCGTAACGATCATCTCCGACATCCTCTCAGATGTTTTTGGCTATGATAAGTACACTGAGATTACCTCTGAGTACGCCATCAAAAAGACCTATTGCGACTTGGCTATCAAAATTGACGGCGTGCCCAAGCTTCTTATTGAGGCCAAAGCTGCCGGCCTTGATCTGAAGGATCAGCACATCAAGCAAGCCGTTGACTACGGCTCCAACTCTGGAATAGAGTGGGTCGTGCTGACCAACGGTGTCAACTGGAAGGTCTATAATATCATCTTTGGAAAACCCGTCTCTGCCGAGTTGGTTTATGATTTTGATTTCTCCACTCTCAATCCCAAAAAGCAGAACGAGCTGGAGATGCTCTACTATCTTTCCCGGGAGGCCATGACCAAGGGTAACAAGACCTACCTGGACGAGTACCACACCCAGCAGCAGCTTGTCAATAAGGTCACGATAGCCCAGATCCTTCTCTCTGAGCCGGCCTTGGATATGGTACGGCGGACGATCCGCAAGATGTCTCCTGACGCCAAGGTCTCCAATGATGAGATCAGCAGCATCATTGCCGAGGAGATCATCAAGCGGGACGTGCTGGATGATGAGCGTGCCGCAGACGCCAAGAAAAAGGTAGCCAAAGCGCTTAAACCGGCGGCAAAGTCGGAGAAACCAGCAAAGAGCAACACTCCGACCGAATGACGCTGGTGTACGAGTAGGACACAAAAACCCCCGGCACCAGGCCGGGGGCTTGACAATCGCATAAAAGGCGGTTATACTGAAAATATAGAGAGGGCGCTGCTGATCGCCTCAGTCAGCCCTCACATACTTGCGTGACCGCCGTACTTGTCAGGGTGCCGGCGGTCACTTCTTTTTTATGCCCATAAACAGGGCTACGATCCCAAGGATGACCATGGAGTACGCAAAGAGCGCCTCATAAGTAACCATAGGACAGCCCCCCTTTCCGGGGGCGAAAAAGAAGCTGCCCCCTTCTCAGAGGGCTGACCGCCACGATTCAGCAGCGCCATGGATAGGATATCATAATCCGACACAAATTGCAAGCGAGGAGGTGCCCACGCCGTGAAGGTGCCAAAAGCCCGGAAGCTCCCCTCCGGGAAGTGGTTCATCCAGCTCCGCCTGGGTGGCGAGAGCATCCCCGTCAGCGCCCGAACAGAAAAGGAGTGTACCAGGCAAGCCCAGCTCATAAAATCCGAGTATCTGGCCGGCAAACGGGCGCCGGCCGCTCCGGATGAAGAAGAGCCCGAGAAACTCCCCACCCTGGCCGAGGCCATAGAGAGCTATATGGAATCCCGCAGCAACATCCTGTCCCCCGCCACCATACGCGGCTATGAAGGCATCAAGCGAAACCGCTTCAAGGGACTCATGGATCGTTCTCTGTCGGATATAACAGAGGATGACTATATGGCCGCCTGCAACGCGGAGGCTCGTCTTTGCGGGGCAAAGACACTGAAGAACGCATGGGGGCTTGTAAAGTCTGTTGTCAAAGCTGAAGCCGGGATCACGATGCCGGAGATCCCACTTCCCCAGGTCGTCCCCAATGCCCGTGACTTCCTGGATGCAGATGATATCCCCAAGTTTATCGCCGCCGTCCATGGCAGCAAGTATGAGATCCCCTTCCTCCTGGCTCTGTCCAGTCTGCGCCGCTCTGAGATCATGGCCCTCAGGTGGGAAAACGTAGATCTTCCCCATCGGCGGATCAAGGTAAAGGGCGCTGCCGTCCCAGACAAAAACCACAAGCTGGTGCAAAAAGCGGAGAACAAAAACCGCTCGTCGACCAGGATCATCCCGATCCTCATAGACGAGCTACACGCCGCCCTGGCGGCAGCTGAGCAACCATCTGGCCCAGTCGTCACTTGTGGCCCTGACGCCATCCGCAGGGCCTTGCACAAGATCTGCGAGGCAAACAAGCTCCCCTCCGTCACGCTCCACGGTCTCCGCCACTCTTTCGCTTCTTTGGCCTATCACCTCAAGGTGCCCGAGCAGATTACCATGGAGATCGGCGGCTGGAGCGATAACCAGACAATGCGCAAGATCTACACCCACATCGCCCAGTCTGACATTAAGCGCTATGAGAAGGCCTTCGAAGGTTTTTTCAAGAAAAATGCTAACAAAAATGCTAACGGCGATTCTACATCATTGTAATTACAGTGATTTTTGGAATTTTATCGAGGGTTCGAATCCCTCCCACTGCGCCAAAAAGAGACACCCGCCGGGGTGTCTCTTTTTTTGCTTCAAGAGATCGGGAGCGCAAGAACCTCGCTCGGTCTCCTTTCCATCTACAGCTTACACGCTCCCTTGACCCTGCCGCTGTTACATGGTATACTCTAAATGTATTATTTTGTCTTTTTTGCAGACAGAAAGGGAGCGTGCGCGCTATGGGCCAACAATTGAAACGGCTGCTCTCCGGCGGGATCCTCTGCCTGGGATTGTTCCTTCTCTGCACAGCCGGGGCCTCCGCTTTGGATCTGGGCATCGGGACGGTCACCGGCGACGGCCTGCGTCTGCGGGAACAGCCCAGCTCCGACGCCGCCATTCTGGACATCGCCGCCATCGGGGAGCGTGTCATTGTGCTGGAGGACGCGGGAGGCGGCTGGTATAAGGTCGACCGCGACTGCACAGAGGGTTATATGTCCGCCCAATACCTCTCCCTGGCCACCCAGTCCGACGCCGTCATGGGCTATGGCCTGGTACAGGCCGAGGGCGGGATCCTCAATATCCGCTCCGGCCCCGGCACCGGCTATGACCGCGTCGGCTCGCTGACGGACGGCTCCGTGGTCACCATTACCGGGATGGACGCCGGCTGGTTCAGGATCGACACCGGCAGCGTCACCGGCTATGTCTCCAGCGACTACATGGTCACCTGCAAGGACAGCGCCGGCTCCCGCGGAGAGGCGTCCCGCCCCGCCGAGCCGGAGCCCGCCCCTGCCGCTGTCTCCTCCGCCGTCCCCGTCTCCCCCCTGGGCTGGCAGGTGCCCATCGTGGCGGAATGGTTCCTGGGCATCCCTTACATATGGGGCGGCGACTCTCCGGAGGGCTTTGACTGCTCCGGATTTACCTACTATGTGTTCGGCCTGTTTGACCGTGAGCTCAACCGCACCGCCACCGGTCAGCTGGACAACGGCGTGCCCGTCTCCCGGGATGAGCTGCTCCCCGGCGACCTGGTCTTCTTCTACAATGGACAGGTCTCCACCCCGGTGTCCCATGTGGGCATCTACGTGGGAGAAAACCGTTTTATCCATGCCTCTACCAACTCCTATCGGGTGCAGTATGACAGTTTGGATTCCAATTATTACAGCAACGCCTTTGTCTATGCCCGGCGTATCTTCTGATCGGAGGCTCACCTCATGAAACGACATACTCCCGCCGGACAAAAAGGCTCCGCCGCGGTTGTTCTGGCTCTCTCCCTGCTCTCCGCCGCCTACTGCCTGGGCGGGCCCTCCGAGGCTTTGGGCTCAGAGCTTCCCGCCCCCCCGGCCGCCCTCTCCGCCGCGGCCCAGTCTTCCGCTCCCGCCGTCCAGCGCCCCGACATGGAGCAGCTGGAAGAGCACGGCTATTACATCGACGCGCTGGTCAACCGGGGCCCTCTGGACAACCGGCAGGCCCCCCGCCATGCCTACCGAAAAACAGAGCAGCGGCAATACTCCCGCCAGGCCGCGGATCAGGTGGTGGAGACCATACTGGACTCCATCATCACCCCCGACATGGACGCGTCTCAGCAGTGTTCGGCGGTCTATTACTACATCAAGGGCTGTATCACCTGCGACGGCACCTCCGTCAAGTCGGACTGGCGGCAGGCGGCCTATTGGGGCTTCACCACCGGCAAGGGCGACGAGTACACCTTCTACGCCTGCTCCCGCGCCCTGCTCACCGGCCTGGGTTTTCAGGTGCAGGAGGTGAAACGGGAGAGCGACACCCTCACCGAGCCCCACTCCTGGAGCCTTGTGAACTACGGCGCAGGCTGGTACCACTTCGATCCCTGCCCCCATCTGAAGCGCGACCCGCTGTTTATCTGCTGCCTGTCTACCGATCAGCAGCTGATGGATTTCAACGCCGAAGCGAAGCGGGACTACTACGCCTTCGATCCCGACGCCTACCCGGAGCGGATGGGCGGCCCCGCCGTCATTACCCAGGTCTCTCCCCTCCCCGTGGAGAGCGAGAACCCTTTGGCGACGCCCTCCTCTGCGGTCACCCCTACTCCCTCCCCCACAAGCAGCGCGGCCCCCACGCCCACGCCGGAGCCTGAGGCCACGCCCACTCCGACCCCCGTCCCGGAACCCACGCCGCCCCCCGCTCCTGTCCCCGACACAGAGGAGCCCCTGCTGCCGCCGGGCGCGTAAAAAGCAAAAAAGCACCCGGTATCCGAGTGGATACCGGGTGCTTTTTGTTTCTCAGTAATTGTCGGCCTTGATCTCAAAGTAGGCTTTGGGATGACCGCACACGGGGCAGACCTCGGGGGCCTCCAGGCCATACTCCAAATGTCCGCAGTTGCGGCAGTACCACACCTTCACTTGGGCCCGCTTGAAGACCTCGCCCTTGGCAAGGTTCTCAGCCAGCTGTACGTAACGGTCTTCATGGCTCTTCTCGATCTTGGCCACTGCGTCAAAGGCGTCAGCCAGCGCGATGAAGCCCTCTTCCCGGGCGGTCTGGGCCATCTCCTTGTACATTTCAGTCCATTCCTCGTGTTCGCCCTCGGCGGCGGCCAGGAGGTTGGCGGCGGTGTCGCCGATGCCGGACAGCGCCTTGAACCAGAGCTTGGCGTGCTCCTTCTCGTTGCCGGCGGTCTCCTCAAAGATGGCGGCGATCTGCTCATAGCCCTCCTTGCGGGCCTGGCTGGCAAAGTATGTGTACTTGTTGCGGGCCTGGGACTCTCCTGCGAATGCCTTCCACAGATTGGCCTCTGTCTTGCTGCCTTTCAATTCCATTTGCCACGATCTCCTTTCAAAATTTTTACTCTATCGTCCTTTTCTGTCCGTTATCAGTTACGCCCTGACAGTCCGGGCAAAAGCCGGTAAAGGTCAGGTCGTGACTTTCGATTTGAAATCCCTTTACCTGAGCGGCCTGGACGTCGATCTGCGCATCATAGGGCACCTCCAGGTCAAAGACCCTGCCGCAGCGCTTGCAGCGAAAATGGGAGTGTGGCCGCACCTCGGCGTCGTACCGCTCCACCGGGAAGGGCATCCGAATGAGCACACCCTCCTCCGCCAGAAGGTTCAGGTTGCGGTACACCGTTCCCAGGCTCAAATTGGGGTTGGCGTGCTTAAGCCACTGGTAGACCATCTCTGCTGTGGGATGTTCCTTGCTGCCGCACACCGCCTGATAGATCAGTTCCCGCTGTCTGGAATAACGTTTTCCGACCATGGCTTCCTCCATCAGTATTGAGAATAATTCCTTTTATTAATATAAAATAGCAGCTTAAAAAATGCAAGTATTTTTTGGACTTTTCTTTCTGTTTTTCCCGGGAGTGAAACCGGAAATTCAGTGCATACTACCCTTCGGATGGAGATTCCAACGATCATGTTCTTTTAGGAGGAGAAGGGAATGAAAGGGAAGATCAGTCTGTTTGCCCTTGCGCTGACGCTGACTGCGGCCCTGGCGGCCTGCTCCAGCGCCGACGCTCCGGCGGTGACCCCTACCCCGGATAACACCAACCCCACCGCACCCTCGGCCACTTCGGCCGAGCCCAGCGGCAGCGTGGCCCAGGGAGCCGCCCGTGCCGGCGACGCCATTGGCGACGTGGCCCGCGGTGCTGTGGACGGGATCGGCGACATGGTCAACGGTGTGGGCAACGCCGCCCGTGATGTGGGCGACGGCATCCACGACGCTGTCCGGTAAATTCGGGGCGCAAAAAAGCACGGCTCAGAGAATGAGCCGTGCTTTTTTATCCTTTTTCCCCTGTATCGGGACAAAACCTTCCGGAATAGAATGGAAAAGATTGCTTGTAAAGGGAGGTCTCGCCCATGCTCTCCGCCTGGCTCGTGCTGATGCTCCACACCCTTTTCTTCCCCCTTCGCCTGTCCACCTCCACCGGTTCCTTTCCCCGGGCCCTGAAACCGGAGGAGGAGCGCGAGTGCCTGGAGCGGGCCGCAGCGGGCGATCCCAAGGCCCGGGACGAGCTTATTGTCCACAACCTGCGTCTGGTCGCCCACATTGTGAAGAAGTACTACACCCAATCCTGTGAGCAGGACGACCTGATCTCCATCGGCACCATCGGGCTGATCAAGGGCATCTCCACCTTTAAGCCGGATCGGAACGTACGTCTTGCTACATATGCCTCCCGGTGCATTGAAAACGAGATTTTGATGTACTTCCGCTCCCAGAAAAAGCTCCAGGGGGAGGTCTCCCTGTCCGACACCCTGGACGCCGAGGGGGAGGCGGGCTCTCTTTCCCTGATGGATGTGCTCCGGGTGGACGACAACATGCTGGAGGAGCTCTCCGCCCGGGACGCGGGGACGGCGGTACGCAAGTGCGTGGAGGATTGTCTGGAGGAGCGGGAAAAGCGGGTGGTCTGCCTGCGTTACGGCCTGTGCGGCGCCCATCCCCTCACCCAGCGGGAGATCGCCCAGCAGTGCGGCATCAGCCGCAGCTATGTATCCCGCATTGAGAAAAAAGCGCTGGAGAAGCTGAAGGCCGCCCTGGAAAAAGAGCTGGATTGACAACCCGGCCCGCCTCCAGTATAATATTGGCATCCAAAAACTGGCAGGAGGCGCTTCTATGATCTTCTCCAAACTCAATGGCTCCGACACCTTCGCCGCCTATCCCAAGGCCATCCGCCAGGCCCTGGAGTTCCTGCGCTCCACCGATCTGATGGCCCTGCCCCTGGGCACCCACCCCATTGACGGGGAGAGAATGTTCGCCAACCTGATGGACATGACCACCCGGCCTTTTGACGCCTCCCACCCCGAGGTGCACGACAAGTACATCGACCTGATGTATTGGCCCGAGGGGGGCGAGCGCATCGGCGTGGCCCACCGCACCGGCGCGGAGCGGCTGGTGACGCCCCGGCCCGAGGGGGATATCGACTTTTTGGAGGCGGTGGAGGATGAGAGCATCCTCACCGCCACCGCCGGCCACTTCGGCATTTTCTTCCCCTGGGACGCCCACCGGCCCGGCCTGATGCTGGGGGACGCACCCGCCACCAGCCGCAAGTGCGTTATCAAGATCAGCATGGAGCTTTTGAAGGATGATTGAAAAAGAGAGGCACGGCCCCGGGGCCGTGCC